>JBOFJV010000039.1:0-9665 GCA_051657005.1 Legionella sp.
CGCTCACTTTTACTATGGAAAATCCAGGTAAATTTAGGATAATATTGTACTTCGGCACTTTAATCTCCTTTTGTTCCCTAAATCAAGGACTTAGTCTAGACTAATTTGATTAAAGTGCCCCCTTAATTGGTGTAGAGCCAATAAACTTAATGAATTTGAATCAACTGCGGTTTTTTGTGTTAAAATATTATATATAAATAAATTTTTGGTTATTATGATCTAATATTTTACATTAAATTTCATAAGGAATTATCATGCCTCTATTTCCAACGGTATATACGCATTTAAATTTTAACGGTGAAAATCTTGTTGTGGTCAATGCTAAAGAAAAAAATACAGATGAAGTTCATGAGCTTATTACTGCAGATCCTGAAGCCAAAAAAGATGCCATTTATGGTTATGCACTTGGAAATCATATTGAGGAAGTAGACGCACTTTTAAAAGAAGACATTTCTTTATTACCCTTTGCTGTTGCTGGCTATACACGAGCAGGTAATGCGGTAAAGGCCAATGCATTAACCGCAAAGAATCCAGATGCTAAAAAACAAGCCGTTTTTGGTTATGCTCAGGCAGGAAATGAGTTACAGATACAAAGCGCGTTAAAAAGCTCACCCGGCTTTCTCTTGCCAGCAATAGAGGGCTGTGCATCAACAAATCAAGAAAACTTACTCTTACGCTTACTGAGAGGTACAATATATTATCCAAATGCAATTCAAGTCGCGGCAAAAAATGGGCAAGGGACACTAGTCAATAAGCTCTTTGAGATTTTAGGTATAAATCACACAAGCAAATTTGATCTTAACATAAGCAGTAGTGCCTCATTGAATCAATACAGTATTCTCAATAAAGCGTTGGTTGGCTTTGTACAAGGGAGCAATTTTGTAGAGGCAGGCCATCTCATCAATATAGGCGCTAATGCAGCACATGCCATTACTGAATTATCTACACGAAAAGATGGTTTCAAAGAGGAGGAAGCCAATATATTACTCGCACATATCAATGATGACTCGGTTCGGAGAGACACGTTAGAACAAATCTTAAAAATAAACTCTGACTTAAAAAAATCACAATTTGATTTGTCTCAATTAGCAAAACTTAATGAGCTTATTCAAAAAGGAACTAATTATCTCGAAGCGAAAAATGAGGTTATTCCAGAAAGTATAAAAACTGATGTTAGCTTATCCGGAACCTTGGATATCAGTATGCTTCAGGAGTTATCAAAGAAAGCACCTTCAATAATGGTGCAATGCATGTAATTTTATAGGGTGACCATTTTTCAAAAAATTCATCCTATACATCATAAATGTGCTCTAAATAGCCTATTTAAAGCACATTAGTTAATCCAGTGCGAAAAACACACATCATGTTCATGATGAATATCAACTGTTCAGATAACGATGTCATTCATCTATCAACAAGCAATCATGGATGATATTTTTCCCACCAATACTACCAAAATAGTGTTGCTACTTTCGTTGAGCTGATACCTTAAAGTGAATAGTTACCTCATCATTTATTTCGCTAGTACTCGCCCACTCACCCTGACCAACACCAAAAGTGCTGCGCTTAATCGCAGTATTTCCTTCAACAAGCAAATGATTTTGAGGTGATTCAACTGCAGTAAAGGTTAAAGTCACAGGTGCTGATTTATTTCTGATTGTAATGGTGCCTTCAGCTTCATAATTTTTATCATCTTTTTTAGTTATCTTGGTTGATTTAAATTCAGCTTTTGGAAATTCTTTTACATTAAACCAATCTGAGCTGGTTATTATTGATGTTAACTCCGCATAGCTTGTTGTTACTGAGCCTACGGTAACAACAATATCAACCTTACTTTCTTCATAATGCGCAGGATCAGCAAAAACAGCCCCAGTAAACTCCTTAAACGTCCCTGTAACAGGAGCATTATTTTGGGTTGCTGTAAAACTTAAGCTACTCTCATTGAGAATAATGTCCCATTGCGGTAATGAGCCTGCATTTACAAGGGTACTCTGCAATAGAAGTACAAAGAAAAAAGACTTAATTATTTTCATGAAATCATTCTACGTAAAATATCGTCTTTATTAATAAAATGGTGTTTTAAGGCAGCTGCTGCGTGTAAACAAATTGCGGCAATTAATGCGTAACCTAACCATTGATGAACCCATTCAAAGAGTACTCTTTTATTTTCATCAGGAGCCATCAGGTTAGGTAATGTAAATAAGCCAAAAAATGATGCTGGTAAACCAGCAGCAGAAGTAATTAACCAACCTGTAATCGGCATAGCAAACATAAACACATAAAATGCCCAATGCATACTGCGCGCAGCAATTTTTTCCAGCAAGGGGATAGCTAAGTCAGGTTGTACATTACTTAGGCGCCAAACAATACGGAAAATTACCAAAAAAAGTACTAAAAGACCATACTCTTTATGCAATCCATAGAGCATTAATTTATTTGGACTCCATGGCAATGACACCATATATAAGCCCACTGCCAACAATCCAATGATTAAAAAGGCAATAACCCAGTGCAGTAATATAGTCACCATACCAAAATGCGTTGTGCTGTTTTTAATTTGCATGGATTAACCCACTTTTTTGTCTTGATAAGCCTCTGCGCCAATGATTAAATTGACCTTATCTGCTAACGAAGGCAGAAAAGCATTAATGCCAAAATCTGAGCGGTTTATTGATGTCGTTGCAGAAAAACCGGTTGACATTTTATTACTAATTGGATTCATTCCTTCTTTATTTAAAGTCACTTGGAGTACCACAGGCTTGCTCACGCCACGTAAAGTCAATGTACCATCTACTGTTGCAGTATCTTTACCTGCTGCATCGACTTTAGTACTGACAAATGTAGCCTCAGGAAAGAGCTCTGTATCGAAAAATAATTTACTTTTTAAATGCTTATCAAGCTCAGGAATGCCAGTAATCATATCAGCGACATTAATTTTTACATTTACTTTACTTTGACTGGGATTGTCTTTGTCAAGAATGAGTTGACCACTTGCATACCACTTACCGTATTGGGTTGAAAAACCAAGATGATCAATTCCCCATAAAACGTATGTATGATTTTTATCTAAAGTATAGATCTCTGGTGCAGCATGAGCTTTCAGGGAAAAAACAAATAAAATCCCCAATAACACACCCCAATTACGAAAAGAGAGTTTCATATTCAATGTCCTTATTCAAAAATAGATTATTGATTTTATTCAGATTTAAGACTACCACCTACAATTCGCTCACACAAACCTTTAGGTAATAAAATAAATGCATCCTTTTGGCCATCCTTAGTAGATGAAGAGGCACATGAGGAGGTCGCTGTAGAACAATCATTCATTCCTTTCTTAGCAATTCCATAGCATTTTTCTACAGACTGTGTATCGCTATTTTCTGCAACAGCATTTCCTGTAGCAATAAGAACAAAAAAAGCGGTCACTACGGATTGTATTAACTTATCTCTTGTTGTCATTGTTGTCTCTAATTGGATTAATCACTAGTTACCATACAATAGAGTAAACCAAACAACAAGTCTCAATTTTCAAGTATTTTTAATTAAGGATGGCATTACAGTCAGCTAAAGAAGTGACCAGGCTTGTGTTGGAGCAATCTCACCAGCAAAAGGGATCATCGCTAAAAGTGGTGCATTGAGTTTCTGAGTTAAAGTAGCAATGTTTGCTGCAAATTCTTGCATATTGGGATCAATGCGATTCGCTATCCATCCAATACACTGAACATGATGCATTCGTAAAACAGCTTCAGTTAACAACGCATGATTAATGCACCCTAGTTTCATGCCAACAACCAAGATTACTGGAATTTTTGTGATCTGCAAAAAATCTACCCAGGTTTCTTGATCATTCAACGGAACCATTAAACCACCAGCACCTTCAATAAATAGCTGTTCTATACCTGCTAATTGAAAATTAAGGCAATAATGAGCCACCTCAGTTGCAGACAAATGAATTCCTTCATTAAGTGCTGCAATATGTGGCGATACAGGTGATTTAAACCGCCATGGATTAATTAAATCTAAATTTAAGTGACACTCATTTTGCAGCTGCTGAGCATCGCTGCTAACCCATTGATTTTCAATATCAAGGCATCCACTGGCGATGGGCTTTAGCGCTGCGGCAGAGGAAAAAGCACGTGCTAAACGAGACGTCACATAAGTTTTTCCACAGTCTGTATCAGTACCTGTAACAAAATAACGTTTCATTGAATCAGACCTTTTAGTTCTTCAATAAATAATTGCGGATGTGACAAAAAAGGCATATGTGCTGCACGTTTAAAAAGGACGTAATTAAAATCAGGATAGGTTTGTTGCATGCAATTCATCGTACGGACAGACACAATGGGATCAAGTCGGCCAAACATAAAACTCGCAGGCTTCTTAAATTGTTTTAATTCTTGGCGTAAATCCCAGGTTTCCAAGATTTTCATCCCTAGTTCTAATCCTGCTGCTGAGGTGAGTTGATGTGGCTTATAATTCAACTCCTCTTTTATTGATAATCCCTGTAATTCTAAAAACTCGTTTAGAGTTGCCTCAAAATCCACCGATAATCTTTTATAAAATCGTTTAAAAACATCTTGAGAAACACCAGGCCACAACTCATCAAGAACAAAGCGAGGTGATGAAGTCACATTGATTAAATGCTCTATTTTATCAGGGACTTCTGTTGCCAAACGCATTGCATACAGTCCGCCTAAAGACCAACCTAACACAATAAATTTTTGCGGAAGCTGATTGATTAAAGTTTCTTTAAAATCATCCCATTCCATCAATGAGCTGCAGCCAAATCCTGGTAAATCAACAAGTATCAACTGATAATTGTCCTGAAGCTGCGGTCTCAGAGACAACCAAATTTGGCTATCAAATCCCCAGCCATGGAAAAAAACTATCGGAAAACCATTCCCATACTTAGTGAGGTTTATTTTCATAAATACTATCTATCTTTCTAAAGAGATCATGTATTTGTTCAGGAGTATGATTATAATTCAAAATAATACGTAATCCTGATGCCTTGGTACTTACTGTTGGTTTTCTTATCGCACAACAACTCATTCCTGACTTTTTCAATTCTTGAGCATAATACAAAGCTAAATGCGGGCATCCTAATTGGAGTTGCTGAATTGGAGTAATGGAATTTGCCCAATTTAAATGAGAGGATGCAACTAATGTCCGGAACTCATTAATCAATTGGGAGAGTTTTAATCTCCGGTCTTCAGCTTCTACCACACACTCTAAGGTACTCAACAAGCCATAGCTTAAAGCAGGACTTACTGCAGTCGAATAAATAATGGAACGACCTGCTTGCAATAAAGCATTTATCCATTCCGCCTTGCCTGCAACTAACGCCCCTTGGGCAGCAAAAGCCTTCCCGAGAGGAATAATTCTTAACGGTACTTCATCCTGGCTTAAATCATGGTAAGCAACCGCGCCTTTACCTTGCTTGCCTAAAACACCAAACGAATGCGCTTCATCAACCAGTAAAGCACTTTGATGCAGCTGACATAAAGAAGAAAAACCTGCTAAAGGAGCTACTTGGCCGCTCATACTAAAAATTCCTTCGGTAATTACTGCCGCGTTTTCAGGATGAGCGGTCAACTTACGAATCAAATCATCCAAATTATTATGCAAATAACGAATATAACTTGCCTGTGACAAAGCCAAGCCATCATAAATTGATGCATGTATTCCCTTATCAATAAAACAATGTATTTTTAATCGGCTCAATAACAGAGTCACTGCGAGATTTGCAGCGTATCCTGATGAAAATAAAATACAATCATCGACTGACAATAACTTGGCAAAAGCGTCCTCTACCGCACGGTGATTAGGATGATAGCCACTCAGGAGCATTGATGCGCCACTACCACTAGGGAACAAAGCATATCCGTGTTGATATGCCTTTGCAATACGTTGGTCTCGAGTAAGCGACAGATAATCATTACTGTCAAAATGGATTAATGATGAACGCTCTAATTCCAAGACTTGTCTCGATCGCAATAAACCTTCACGCTTCAGTCGATCCGTATAATCCCTAATTATCTGACTTAACGCCATTTATGCCATCTCAGTTAAACCAAGTGTGTTAAAAATATCCTTATCTTTAGCGCGTTGAGGATTGTCCTCTGTGAGTAACTTATCACCAATAAATACAGAGTTCGCGCCAGCAAAATAACAAAGAGCTTGAAGCTCATCACTCATTTCTGTTCGCCCTGCTGTAAGTCGAATAACACTTTGAGGCATTAATATCCGCGCGGTAGCAATCGTCCGAACCAACTCAATGCCTTCAACAGGTTGTGCTTTAGCAAGTGGCGTACCTTCCACTGGAATCAAACGATTAATTGGAACGCTTTCTGGAGGCGTTTCCATATTTGCTAAAGTCAATAAAAACTCAATACGATCTTCACGTGTCTCTCCTAACCCCAAAATTCCGCCACAGCACACATTAATTCCTGCAGCACGAACATGATTTAACGTTTCAAGACGATCGCTGAACTTACGCGTAGTAACTACTTTTTCATAATAGGAAGGTGAAGTATCAATATTGTGATTATAAAAGTCCAAACCGGCATCTTTTAAACATGCGGCTTGTTCTTGATTGAGCATTCCTAAGGTCATGCACGTTTCCAAACCTAAAGCTTTTACCCCCTTTATCATTTCCTGCAATTCATCCATTGCCTTATCAGGAGGACAACGCCACGCAGCCCCCATACAGAAGCGCTTAGCGCCACCCTCTTTTGCTTCTTGAGCACATTTTAATACATCAGCAACAGACATTAATTTTTCTTTTTCCACATGCGTCTTATGATGCCCGCTTTGAGAACAATAGCCACAATCTTCGGGACATGCACCTGTTTTTATGCTTAATAAAGTAGCGAACTGTAATGAGTTCGGTTGATGGTATTCTCGATGCACTGTATGTGCCTGATGCAGCAAATCATTAAATGGTTGCTCATAAAGCGCAGTAATTTCGGAAACTGACCAGTGCTTCTTAACTTGTGTCACAACATTTCTCCCTATTAAGGCAATTAGAACCCATTTTTATCGGTAAAAATGGAAACAGGTTCTGCTGTTTATCATTCAAATTAGATACCGGACATGATAAAGTGCGCCCCAAGCTTGTCAACCAAAATTTTAAAAATGGTCAACATAAATCAGTTAATCGATCGCGACTTACAGCACGTTTGGCACCCATGCACACAAATGAAAGACTTTGAATCATACCCGCCTTTAATTATCGATAAAGCGCAGGGAAGTTATTTGTATACGGATAAAGGTCCGCTGATTGATGCCATTTCAAGTTGGTGGTGTAAATCTATAGGTCATGGACATCCTGCTGTAATCGCAGCGATACAAGCGCAACTCAAACAATTTGAACATGTGATTGCCGCCAATACGACCCATCCGTTGTTGGTTGAATTAGCCGAAGCATTGACTCAAATTACGAAGAAACAGCACATTTTTTTTGCCAGTGATGGCTCCTCTGCTGTTGAAATAGCTATGAAGCTTGCTATTCATGCCAACCAAATCAAAGGCTTAGCTAATAAAAATAAATTTATTGCACTTAAAAACAGTTATCATGGTGAAACCCTTGGTGCAATGAGCATCAGTAACCTTGGTCTTTATAAAGCGCCTTACACTTCATTCGGTCTTGATTGTTATTTTATTGAAAATATTCCTTATATTTCAGGAAAAGCGGATCCTCTATGGCACAATTGTGATGCATATTGGACTTCTGTAGAAAAGGA
Organism: Legionella sp.; assembly: GCA_051657005.1. Classification (GTDB taxonomy): domain Bacteria; phylum Pseudomonadota; class Gammaproteobacteria; order Legionellales; family Legionellaceae; genus Legionella. The sequence goes on from JBOFJV010000039.1 coordinate 7,746, forward strand.
ACTTGACGCAATCAGCGAAACGGCCTGTGCCATTATTGTCGAACCACTTATTCAAGGTGCGGGAGGAATGTTGTGCTATAGCCATGATTTTCTAAAAAAATTAGCATCATGGGCTAAAAGTAACAATATTTATCTTATTGCCGATGAAATAATGACAGGTATAGGCCGTACCGGTGATTGGCTGGCATGCAACCATGCAGAAATAGAGCCGGATTTAATTTGCTTGTCAAAAGGATTAACCTCGGGCTCAATTCCACTAAGCTGTGTCATGATTGATCACTCAATTTTTGATCTTTTTTATGACGATTATGCAAGTGGAAAATCATTTTTACATTCGCATACTTACAGTGGTAACCCGCTAGCCATCAGCGCTGCACTCGCAACCATTAAAGTGATGCATGATGAAGAAATCATCACACAAGCGCAAAAATTAGGAGACTACATGCTGCACCAACTTACTGAAATTGCGCAGCTTTCAGGCAAATTACATAATGTTCGCGGAATTGGAGCTGTTGTAGCAGCAGATCTTGATGACGCGAGTTATTACCGAATTGGTAATAAGCTCTATCAGTGCGCATTAGAACATGGAGCATTAATAAGACCTATTGGAAATACGCTTTATTGGCTTCCCCCATTAAATACAAATCATGAAATAATTGGGAAATTAGCAGAAATAACACTACACTCTATAAAGAGAGTATATGCGACAATTTAGATCATGCATAAAATATTCAGAAAACTGTCACTTTTTTCCTATAAGCAATTCAAATTAATCTGGATACTTTTCACCATTTTTTTACTGATTATTTTCTCATATGTCAATTGGCATAATAATGTTAGAAAATCATCCAATTACGTAACACGTACGGCTTATCAGATCTCAAATAATGTTGATAATCTTATTAAAAATCTGTTTCAAGAGGCATATGAAATCCCATCATATGAAAAGAAGAGGCCTTCTTGTACCGATTTTAATCCCTATTTACAAAATATTATTCTCAATCATCCGGAAGTTTCTGCCGTTATTATTGATGCTCAAGAGCACCAAATTATATGTTCAACCCTCCCGAATAAACCCAGCCTTTTTTAAATACGCCTCCACTACAACCAATAGTTGGGCCATTAAAAATTTCTCTATTCAATCAACCTGTTTATGTCATCCAAAAGAAAATAGGTAATTATCAAATCACAGCCATTGTTCTCTCGTCAATGCTTGAAAAAGAGCTCAATATACCGGGAAAGAATATAAGCTACGTGATTTTATACGATACAAAACATGAAAAAAATCTGATCGATATAGAACAAAAACAAAGTAACTCCTGGATGTATCAGAAACTTAGTCAATTTCCATCGCCACTGACATCACAAAAACTGATTACCTCAGTTCCGTTAAATAACCTGGATGGCTTTTCAATTAGAGTAACTGGCCGCAACCAAAGTATGCGCAATAATTTTTGCCATAATGAACTCTTTTTAAGTCTTGATATTTTAGTCCTTTCTATTTTTTATACTTTTTACTAAGAAACACATTTAGGCTGCATTATTCGTTACATGGCGCAATTAAACAATGTATTAAAAACAAACAGTTTTATCCAGTTTATCAACCACTTTATGATGCAAAAAATCGTATTTTTTCTGGTGCAGAAGTTTTATTAAGATGGCAAGATAAGCATAATAAAATTATTATGCCGGATCTCTTTATTGAAGAAGACGAAGATACAGGTTTAATTGTTCCCATAACCCTACAAATTAGCTGGTAGAGTTAACCAGTCACCTGGCCAACCCCCAATTTAGAACCCATCGTGCCCTACTAAGGCAATGGGCTCAAGACAATTTCATTACATACTCATACCTTATCAATCAGAACAATCGGTGTATTATTTTTGCATCTGGTAGTGGATGCTTCTTTACGAATAGGTC
>JBOFJV010000040.1:0-11582 GCA_051657005.1 Legionella sp.
TTCTCTTTTAATGAAAAGAGCATTAACACAAAAGGCATGTCGTAAATTAATACCTACCTTCTTAGGCATGCTGACTGAATGAAAGCAAAGTGCTTTTAAGGCTTTAGCTTCATTGGGTAAGACCATGGGAGCTTGGAAAGATGAAGTCGCCAGAATGTGGCGGTTTAGTAAATCAAATGGAATCACAGAAGGGTTTCATCGTAAAATGAAACTCATTCAGCGAAGAGTTTATGGTTTTAGAAAATTTGAAAATTACAGAGTGCGTGTTAAGGTGCTCTGTTGGTGATTAGAGCTGCCCCCTTAAATGGGAAAGAGCCGAAAATTCGAAATTCCAAACGAAACGTTGGTTCATACTTAATTGCTACTCACAAAATAAAGGGTATATACTACACCTTTATCATGTAATTACGCAAAGCAAGGGAAGGTATTGTTATTATGGCCATTTTGTTTTTTTTACTGTATCTGATATTTACCTTAGTGGTGCTCTATCGAGCTATGAATCCATTGGTTTGGGAATTAGGAAGCGTGTTTTATTTAATCGTGGCAACTTTCGCTATTGGTTTGCCATGGATAATCGGTTTTATACTTTGTTTATTGATTATTACCGCCTTGCTTGTCGTGTATCTCGAACCGTTACGAGCGGTTATTGCGGATTTTCTTTATAAAAAAGCAGGAAAATCGATTCCGAAGCTTTCCAAAACTGAAGAAGAAGCGCTCAATTCTGGAGATACCTGGTTAGAGCAAGATATTTTTACCGGAAAACCTGATTGGGAGCGCTTGGCAAATGTCGCGACTGCTCTGTCAGTAGAAGAGCAATCTTTTCTTGATAATGAAACACAAATCTTATGTGGCATTATCGATGAATGGGAAGTCAGTCAGAAACGTGACTTACCAGAAACGGTGTGGGCATATATCAAAGAAAGCGGCTTTTTAGGGATGGTCATTCCGAAAGAATATGGCGGTAAAGGATTTTCAGCCCGAGCGCACTCCGATGTGGTAATGAAAATTGCCAGCCGTTCAGGTACTGCTGCAGTTACGGTAATGGTTCCTAATTCTTTAGGCCCAGGTGAGTTAATTAATTATTATGGAACAGAAGAACAAAAGACTCATTATTTACCGCGTCTTGCCAAAGGTGTTGATATCCCCTGCTTTGCGTTAACGGAGCCGGGTGCTGGTAGTGATGCAACATCCATTCAATCCGATGCCATTGTGATGAAAAAGAAAGTGGATGGCAAAATGGTTTTAGGTCTTAATATTACTTTAGATAAACGTTGGATCACTCTGGCGCCGGTGGCGACATTAATTGGTTTAGCGGTTAATGTAAAAGATCCTGATGGCTTATTGCAAGGTGAAGGGGTGGAGGGTATTACCTGTGTATTGATTCCTCGCGATACGCAAAATCTGGAAATTGGAAATCGTCATTTACCTGCGGATCAACCGTTTATGAATGGAACGATTCGTGGAAAAGACATTTTTGTACCCATAACCACAGTAATTGGTGGTCAGAAGAAAATAGGTGGTGGCTGGCAGATGTTGGTTGAATGCTTGTCCATTGGTCGTTCGATTTCTTTACCAGCGCTTGGTGCAGGCTCCTCCTCAGTGGCCTATGTAACTACCGGTGCCTTTGCACGTGTTCGCAGTCAATTTAATGTCGAAATTGCTCAGTTTGAAGGAGTTGCCGAAAAACTAGCGCAAATTGCAGGTTTAAATTATCTCATTAACGCAACCCGCTTATTGACAGTAGCTGCAGTAAATGAGCATAAAAAACCCTCTGTCGCATCCGCTATCACTAAGTATTTTAATACTGAATTAGCGAGAGTAGCCGTGAATGATGCGATGGATGTTCATGCAGGACGCGCTGTAGTAGTTGGTCCTCGCAACTACTTAACGAATTTATACCATGCTATCCCTATTTCAATCACCGTGGAAGGAGCGAATATCATGTCACGAAACCTCTTGATTTTTGGTCAAGGTTCAATGGCATGTCATCCCTATATTCGAGATGAATTTTATGCAATTTCCAATCAGGATAAGGGTGCATTTAGAGAAATAATTTGGAAGCATATCCAGTATTTTTTGCAAAACTTCGCAAAAGCAATGTGTTCGGCATGGACTGGAGGCCTCTTCATTAGTGCGCCCGATCAGAAAATGAAACGAGAGTACAAACGGTTAGCTCGTTTCAGTCACGCTTATGCATGGCTTGCTGATTTATCTTTAATTTATTTAGGTGGCGATTTAAAACGCAAGGAACGATTATCGGCACGTTTGGCGGATGGCATGTCCTATCTTTACATGGCGATGGCTACTTTACGACAAGTACAATTAAATGGCGAAAACCAGGACGAACAGTTACATGCTCAATGGGCAGTGTCTTACTGCTTTTATCATGCTCAAAAAGCAATGATTGGTTTATGTAATAATTTTCCATCCCGATTTTTAGGTGCTATCGCTCGGTTTGTCACCTTTCCTTTTGGCCTGACCATGCGCTATCCTACAGATAAATTAGAGCAAAAATTGGCGCACTTGATGACAGGAAATAATACTTACCGTGATCGCGTGAAAAAATCCATATTTTTGAGTGGTGATCCGACGCAGCCTATAGACAAAATGGAACATGCTTTGCAATTAATGATTCAAACTGACTCGCTTACTAAAAAAAACAGTGACTTAAAACGAGTTAAATTTGGTAAGTTAAAAGACAAATTACAAGAAAAAGTGGCTAAGAATGAGTTAACCCAGCAGGAAATGGACGCGTTATTATCAACAGAGGCGGCTCGTTGGGATGCGATTTTGGTTGATGAGTTTAGTTATGATTCAATGAAAAAGAGTTCATTTAAATCGATTATCGATGAAGTTAAATCACCGTTTATGTCGTAATGCATTTTATGCTATTTTTTTGATGCAATCATACCGCGGTTTTCCGCGTGGGCTAGAGATACATTTTATACCTATTTAACGACAGTAAAAAGTTAAGCTCTGATTCGCAAGAACTGCAATTTGCTATAATCTATAAATAGGATAATACGAGTAAAAGATTTTATTAAGCGAGATGAATTCATGGCTGCAAATCCTCCATATGTTACGGTTCCTCCTAAAACAGAATTTGTAAAAATCTTTGAGTTGACAAAAAATACACCGGAAACGGCTCGATATACTGTAGATGAAGTGACAGATATTGTTGGTCAATCAAGAATTTTAAAGGCATCACCAGAGAACATCCAACTCGGTAGAGATGTCATTGCTGCAATGGAAGAATTTGCCGACTTCGTGGAGTTGAAACAATCAACAGCGAATAAATGGGGCGGAGAAATTCCGGCACCCTCAGACTTTGCGAATTTGCAACTGGGTCTTGGTCAACGCACCTTCGACAAATTACAGGGGCAAGGTCTTTCCGGAGTACGCCTCGATTTTGCGATCAGCGCAGACGGGCATTTCCTGCGTGGATTTGCTCCAACAGTCAAAGACGATCCTCTATTTAACTCAGAGCATAAGGTTGATACGGTGAAGTCCTTGGATACGTTATTTAGCTCATGGTTGGCGGAACAGAATCCTAAATTGCTGACCGAGGGGGGGCGTATCTATAGAGTCGATGAAAACGGAAATAAGGAAAGACCATTAACTGTTGACGAATTAGATAAGCTAATGGCTAATTCAGCCGAAGACTTTAAAGCGTATTTAAAGGCTCATGGAAACATTGACCTTAAAGCACGACAACGTGAATACGAAGGCGAAAACAGACTGGAACAAGCAAAAGCTGCTCGTGCTAACGAGAAACTAAACGCTTTAGCAGACAGAGATACAGAAGGTTCTGCTCGTAAACGATTAAAAGCTTTAGCTGAGCGAGACCGAGATGCAACTAAGGCCGAACAAGCTAAAGTTGAACCTCAATCTGGAGTTACATCTGAATCTGATGATAAGGTGGGACCCTCTTCAGGAAGGTAACCATTCACGTAAGGGTGTCAACTTACGAGATCATTGTCGCCTGGGTGCAGTGCAGCTGAACCAGGGGAGCTGAGTCAAATTAATAAACCCGGGTTCTGCTGCGCAGGACACAGGCTCCATTTTGAGTTCAAAATATTTTCCTAACGACGTGAAAGCTGGTTTGCAGCCTGCAACCGCTCCATTGATCCTATATCAAACCAAATTCCTTGATAAACAGTGGCGGTTGCTTTGCTTTGTTCTGCATATTGACGTATCAAAGGAGCAACTGAATAACGTCCTTGTTTGTACTGTGCAAACATCTGAGGATGGTAGCAACAAATTCCCGCAAGTGTGTATTCAGGATGAGTGTTACAAAGTTGTGTTTGGTTGATTAATCCAAAATCGCCATGATGATTCATGGTTGGATTTTTAGGAACCAAAATGACATGCAGTGACTGAGGGTTTGCTGGTTGTAATTGAGAAAAATCAAAATCCGTATAAATGTCTGCATTGACAGTGATGAACGGAGTATCCCCTAATAGCGGTAACGCATTGACGATACCTCCGCCTGTTTCCAATCCTCCAGGTGGCTCTGGTGAATAACAAATTTCAACACCCCAACGTTGACCATGACCTAAATGTTGGCGAATTTGTCCACCAAGATAAGCATGATTGATTACCAGTCGTTCAAAACCTGCTTTTGCCAAATTGATAATATGATATTCTATCAAGGGCTTTCCTTTGACAAGGCATAATGCCTTTGGCAGTGTTTCTGTAAGGGGTTTTAAACGCTCACCGCGACCTGCAGCTAATATCATTGCCGTTTTCATGGTAAATAGACTCGCGATTGCAGAAAGTGGAAAAAGGGATGTAACTCTTCATAAGTGCCAGTACACTCAAGCACATATTTTAAGGTTAAAGGCAAATCCTTAAGGTATCCTGGTTTGTTATCGCGTAAATGCAAACGGCAAAAAATACCTAAAACTTTTAAATGCCTTTGTAATCCGCAAAGATCAAACGCACGAATAAATTCAGCCAAGGAATAAGTATTGGTTAATGCATTGTGCTTATAATAAAACTCGACCCATTCGATGACTTGAGTTCGTGGCCAAGACACATAACAATCTTTGAGGAGTGAAACCAAATCATAAGTTAGAGGTCCTCGCATCGCATCTTGAAAGTCAATCACTCCCAAGTTCGTTTTTGCATGCTGCTCCACAACCATAAGGTTACGTGAATGATAGTCACGATGAATGAAGGTTAATGGTTGTTGGGCTACTTCTGTGGCGATCCAATCCATATAGTGTTGAATTAAGGTGTGTTCTTCTTGATTCAAATCCAGTGCAAGATATGCATTAAAAAACCATTCAGAGCATAGGCTCATTTCTTTGAGCATATGATTTTTATCAAATGATGCAAGCATAGGAGCGTCAATGGGGCACGATTGAATTTTAAGTAACGTGTGGATGGCGTCTTGGTAATGAGCATTCGCTGTTTCGGCGTGCAGTACATTTAATAAAAGTTGATCGCCTAAATCACTTAATAGTAAAAAGCCCTGTTCTGGGTCCATCGCCAGTATTTGCGGCGTATGCACATCTGCTTGCTCCAGCGTTTTCGCAATGTGTATAAACGGTTTAAGATCTTCTTTTCCAGGAGGCGCATCCATGACAACAGAACTTAATCCATTGTATTGAATGCGAAAATAGCGCCTAAAACTGGCATCTCCTGCTAATGGCGTCAAGTGAAAATCTTGAGATTTTAGCGTATGAATGAGCCATTCTTTCAGTGCGTTTTCTCTGACATGCATGATATACTTTCCAACGTTATTTTTGGTTGTAACTACTAGTTATGATCGTTTCTGACCACATAACATGGGTTAACAAGAGAAGATCAACAGCGAATTGTTACTTAATCTTTATGCATGATAAGGCATTTGATTACTCGTGAACAAGATTTCATTTAAATGGTTCTTGATGAGCATCCTGACAACAGTACTTTTTTTGCTCATGATCATCTATCATGCATTCGCCTATTCCGCTTCAATAATATACGAACCTGTCCAAGCGTGTGTTATCGCACGAGATGTCGCTTTAAGTGATGCGGTACGCTCAGATTTTGCTCAATGTTTAGGGTGGCAAAAAGATAAAAATGCACCCATTTGTCATGGATATTATCAGCCCATTACCTTTACTCCATTAGCTACTCCCGATGAAGTACAAATTATGGCCGATCGCGTTTCTTTTTATCAAAATAAGCCCTCAACCTTAAAGGGGCATGTGGAGGTGCGGCAAGAACAAAGGATCGTTAATGCACAAACGGCATATGTTTATCGCGATCTCCAAAGCAACCAGATCACCAAAATTGAGTTTTTAGGCAATGTGCGTTACCTGGAACCCGATAGAATGTTACTTGCACGTAAAGCAGTCATTAATCCTCAAGACAAATCTGGGCAAACGGAAGATGTGCTTTATCGTTTTAATACAAATAAAGGCAGTGCTTTATTACCTGCGTGGGGACGAGCGAGCTTAATGCAACGCTTTGCCAATTCCGATTATTTATTGCGTCGAGCGACGTACACAACATGCGCACCTCAAGACAAAGCGTGGGATATTGAAGCCAAATCAATCGCAATTGATAACACGAAAAAAGTTGGCGTCGCCAGAGATGTTACGTTACGTGTACGTGAATGGCCTGTTCTTTATCTTCCTTATTTGAGTTTTCCAACCACTAAAGAGCGTAAGTCTGGTTTCCTTATGCCTTTAGCAGGATATTCTAACGTAGGTGGTTTTGATTTCGGTGTTCCTTATTATTGGAACATAGCACCTAATTATGATTTAACATTAACACCCCATGTCTATACCGAACGTAATGTGATGATGAGTGGTGAGTTTCGGTATTTAACTCCACGTAGCGTGGGTGTTCTTACCGGAAGTTTTTTGCCGAACGACGCGGCGTACAGTAATTTTTTGAACAGTCGAGCAGAGGAATTTCCAGGATTCAAAAACACATCAACGAACCGGTGGTTTTATGGGGTTCTGAATACTACTCAAATCAATCCCAATTTACGTTTAAATATCAATGTACAACAAGTATCAGATGATTATTACTTCCAGGATTTCAGTACGAACCTTGCTTTGATTACCCAAAGGCAGTTATTACGACAAGCTGACTTAACTTATGCAACAGAACATTGGACCTTTAAAGGCATGGTGCAAAGCTTCCAAACACTGCATCCAATCAATGAGACTCCTATAGCGGATCAATATGAGCGATTGCCGCAATTGTCTGCCCATGGCTATTATTATGATTTGCCTGCGCATGCAAACATCAATGTGCTTGGACAATACGATCAATTTTTTTGGCCAACATCAATATGGCAAGGGCGGCCAATTGAAATGCCCCAAGGCCCTCGATTTCATCTTAATCCGGTACTTTCTCTACCCCAAAGAAACTCTTGGGGCTACATCACACCATCCGTTGAGTTTGTAGAAAATTATTATGCGGTGCAAAATAATTGGCAAGATACCCATACGGAATATAATCGCTTTATTCCACGTTATAATGCCCAAGGCGGTTTATTTTTTGATCGTAACTTTAATTGGATGGGTAATGCATACTCTCAAACGTTAGAACCCAGTTTATTTTATTTATATGTACCCTATTTGGGTCAGGATCAACTCCCAATCTATGATACTGCGAATATGATTTTTAATTTTGATCAGCTTTTTAGAACCAATCGCTTTTCAGGTTTTGACCGTATCGGTGATGCAAACCAATTGAGCTATGCGGTCACAACACGCTGGTTGTCTGAAGCTACAGGGACTGAATTAGCTAGTTTCTCTATTGGACAAATTAAATATTTTTCGAATAGAAAAGTACAACTATGTCGCAGTCCAAGCGGTTTTTGTGTCCCCAATTCCTATGAAATTGGTCAATTATCACCATTTGCTGATACATCACCCATTGCCTCTCGAGCAACAGTTCGATTAAACCAATCATGGCGGCTAATGGGGGATTATGTGTGGGATCCTGGCACCTCTTCTACGAACAATGGAAATTTGAATGTAAATTATCAACCCAAACCCAATACTATTATTAATCTGGGGTACAGCTATTTAATTAATGGTGATGTGACGCGAGTCAGAAATAATGCTGTGGTAGATAATGCTGTGCATCAAGCATTGGCTTCATTTTCTTGGCCTTTAAATGATCGATGGAGCACTATCGGCGCTTACAGTCATAATATTAGTAAAGATTACAGTATGATGTATTTATTGGGGATGCAATACGACAGTTGTTGTTGGGCAGTGCGAATACTGGGCGGCAGAACATTTAAAAGCTTAGACGCAGGATATTCGCCCCAATATAATAATAATGTCTATTTGCAAATTTTATTAAAAGGCTTAGGATCAGCAGCAAATAGTGATCCTAGTGGTTTGTTGAGTACTTATATCCCTGGATATAGCGATCCATTTCATCGTTAGACCCAATAATGGTGTAAATTAAAACAAAGCAGCTTGTGTTTTGGATAAAAATAACCTAAATTGCTCGAAAAAAGTTAATAAGGATAAATGCATGTATAAAAGAATAGCAATAGCATGCGTCATGCTTGCTTCAGTTGGTGTCACAGAAGCCAAACAAGTGCTTGATAAAGTAGTTGCCGTTGTGAATAACGGAGTCATTACTGCGAGTGAGTTGAATAAACAAGTCGAGTTAACTAAAAAACAAATTCTTGCGCAAAAGATGCAATTACCCGAAGAGTCATTATTACGTAAGCAAGTACTGCAGCACTTAATTGACGTTAATGTGCAACTGCAAATGGCCAAGCAACATGGACTTACTGTTGATGATACAGAATTAAACCAGGCGATTGAGAAAATTGCGTCAGCAAATCATGCTACATTAACGCAATTACGAGAAGAAATAATCCGGCAAGGAATGACTTGGAATGAGTATCGAGAAAATATTCGTAAAGAGATGCTTCTTACCCACTTGCAACAGAAAGCCGTTGGACGAGACGCGGCAGTTACAAATGAGCAAGTTGATCAATACCTAAAAGCTGAAGGTGGTATCGTTGATCGCACTGCGCTAACCTATCACATCCAAAACATAGTTATTCCACTCAGTGAAGAACCAACTTCAAGTCAAGTTAAAAAAGCGAAAGAAAAGGCTGAGCTGTTACTGACTAAAATAAAAAAAGGAGATGATTTTAGTCGTTTGGCTATAGAAAACTCCAGCGGTGAGTTTGCTCTGGAAGGTGGTGATTTAGGTGATCGTCATTTGGCCGAGTTACCCGAGTTATTTGCAAAAGAAGTGGTTAATATGAAAACTGGTCAAGTTTCTGGCCCACTTCGTGCCGGAAATGGTTTTCAGTTAATTAAATTAGTTTCTATTGGTGGTGAAAATCAACATCACATGATTATGAAAACGCATGTGCGCCATATTCTGTTAAAAACAGATCCGAGCATGCTTCCTGAAGACGCGATGAAGCAAGTTAATAATATTTACCAACAATTAAAAGCAGGTAAGGATTTTGCCTTAATGGCGAAACAATATTCCCTAGATTCAGCCAGTGCGGTTAAAGGCGGTGATCTAGATTGGGTTACACCAGGAATTTTGGTTCCTGAATTCGAAAAAGCCATGGACAAACTCTCTATAAATGAAATTAGTCGTCCTGTTAAGTCGCAATTCGGTTGGCATATCATTCAAGTTCTTGGACGCAAACAAGAAGACGATTCCGAAGCGTTTAAGAAACAACAAGTGCGACAATTTTTACAACAAAGAAAATTTGCGGAAGCAGTACAAAACTGGCAGCAACATATCCGTACGGATGCTTATGTCAATATTGTTGAAAAGGATTTAGCGTGAAGGCACTGCTTGTCAGCAGCGGCGAACCCGCAGGTATTGGCCCAGATTTGTGTTTGGCTCTTTCTGGTTATCATTTTCCTTTAGTAGTTTTAGGCGATCCATCCGTCTTGGAAGCAAGAGCTAAAGAGCTTAATCGAGATATTTGTCTTACCCAATATAAAAGAGGCCAAGTAATTGAGCCTAAACCAGGACATTTAACTGTTCTGGCAATAAATTGTCCAGCTCCAGTTCAAAGCGGTTGTCTTAATCCAGAAAATGCTTCCTACGTTATAGAGATTTTAAATCAAGCAGCCCTACTGTGCGGGACAGGAGAGTTTTCGGCACTCATTACCGCACCGGTTCATAAGGCCAATATAAATGAAGCTGGTTTTTCATTTAGTGGTCATACAGAGTTTTTCGCACAATTTTATAAAGTAGAGACAGTTGTCATGATGCTTGCATGCACTCAAATGAAGGTTGCATTGGTTACGACACATCTCCCAATACGTAAAGTACCTGATGCAATCACGGAAGAGTTAATTATCAACGTCATCACCCAATTGCATCAATCACTGCGCCGAGATTTCAATATTAAAAAACCTCGTATTAAAGTGGCAGGTTTAAACCCACACGCGGGCGAATCAGGTTATTTAGGAATGGAAGAAATAGAAATCATTACTCCTGCATTAACTGCGTTACAAAAACAGGGGATTGATGTCTACGGCCCTATGCCTGCGGATACTATGTTTTTACAAAATCACATAAAAGAATGCGATGCTTACGTTGCGATGTACCACGATCAAGGATTACCTGTCATTAAATATGCTGGTTTTCATGAAGCAGTTAATGTGACATTAGGATTACCAATCATACGTACTTCTGTAGATCATGGCACAGCTATAGAGCTAGCTGGCAAAAATTTACTTGATTCAGGTTCGATGCTGGCTGCAGTTGAGATGGCAAAAACAATGGCTTTATCCAGGACGAAATAATGACAAAAATCAGTTTAATTGCAGCCATTGATGAAGCAGGTGGTATTGGTCTTAATAATCAATTACTTTGTCACTTACCCGCGGATTTACAACATTTTAAATCAATCACTATTGGTAAACCCATTGTCATGGGGAGAAAAACATTCCTCTCCATAGGAAAACCCTTGCCCTGTCGTTTAAATATCGTTTTAAGTCGAACCTCATATGCATTTGCAGGAACTCTTGTTGTTGATTCGATAGAAAAAGCGCTCGTACACACAGTAGAGGCTCCTGAAATTATGATTATTGGTGGTGCAGATATATTTGCTATGACAATGGATAAAGCCACTCGCTTATATATAACTCGCATTCATCACCAGTTTGCAGCAGATGTTTTTTTTCCGGAAATTGATAAGTCCATATGGAGCAGCAGAAGTGTGGAGTTTCGCCCAAGTGATGAAAAAAATAAATTCGATATGACATTTTATACTTATGAGCGAAATGAATCATCAGATCGCAGTAATTAGGAATTGTCGGGTGCTCATTATCCAATGATGACACTTTTATGTATACAGTGTTCTTATTCATTCACTCCTTCATAAAAAAAGAGCATCTCAAAATGCTATTTAAGGCAAAAATTTACCCAACATGATCTTGTAAAGTCCTAGATGTGTTACAATGGACAACCAAAAGAAAACAATTTAAAAAAATTACAAAAAGTATTTGACACTGTGAGCGAAATGAGTAGAATACGCAGCACGCCTTCGGGGCAGATTCATTAAGAATGAGAGAAGACAAACTGTGTGGGCACTTTAAAGACCTTTGAGTGCTTGAAGAAGTAAA
>JBOFJV010000041.1:0-3428 GCA_051657005.1 Legionella sp.
CCAGTTATTTACAAACTATGCAAAATAAGGGAATAAATCCTTTGGTTGCTGTAGCTATGGCATTGAACAATCAACGTTAGAGTACAGCTTCTTTCACCCCTGTACGTCACGCAGTGGCGTATAGGGGTGAGTAGTTACAGTGCTATGAATTACCTACCAAAGACAAAATTTACTGGCAACTTATTCTTGGCGCAACGGCATTTGGTGTGGGCTGGGGAATTACCGGAATTTGCCCTGGCCCAAATATTGTAGGTCTTGGAATTTTTTCTTGGACATTTTACTGGCTAAATTTCGCTGGCATTATTATTGGTTTCTTACTCAAGCGTTCACTTGTTTTAAAAAAATCGTCTGATAAATAAAAAGAGCGATAACTACGGATTATTATTTTTGCGACAGCGGATCTAATTTTTATTATTTATCGCTGGCTATGGTATGATTTTATTTTTAGATGAGCTTGTTGTGAATAATGAAAATCAAAACCATTTTTTATAGTTTTTTAGTCAGTGTCCAGGCAATTGCTGCGCCTCATTTTGTTTCTGCCAGGCCGTTACCCTCTACAGTGTATGAAATAAATGGTCCTGCTTTGTGTGCTACAGCTAAAGAAACCTTGGCATACATCAACAAAGGCAGTCAGTATGACCAGCGGGTAATTCATGGTGGCAAGGTTTTTTCAGTACCGTTAGCTCTAGTCAAAGCTACATTGGTATTTATTTGCCAAAATCAAAACAAAATGAATGATCCTGTGTTCATTAAAAAGCACTTTGAGTTTGTTCGTTGGTATCATGATACCGAGCAGACTAAGGTATTAAGAGGAAATAAACCATTAATTGCGAATTTGCCTAAAGACAAGATTTTAATGACCAAGTATTACGTTCATCGCGCTAAAGCAGCAAGTAAGCCTACGCCAGCCTTTCCTTATGCGCTTTATGCGTTACCTCAAGATGAAGAGACGTTGACTCTTGAAGAGGCTGATGCAAAACCAGGATTGACTCGCTTGCAATATGGAAAGCAAGCAATATTAAAAGGTGCGTTAGCAAACAAACACGTTCCTGTGCTGGCTTATTTAAGTCGTGATGATTTAGAAGCCGCAATAATGCAAGGAACGATTGTTGCAGATTTTGGCTCTTCTCATTCTAAGGAGCAAATCTTTAATGTTCATCGCTGCAACAATATTGCCTACGATAAAGTGAAAAACCCCTATCAGCAAGAACGTTACTGGTATTTTAAACCCGTGAATGGCATTAAGGGTTATGGTAAAGATGCACAACAGAAAATTACCGTGAATCCCGAGGTGACTTTTGCAGGTGATCTGGAGCAGTTGGGATTAGGGAAATTACTTATGGTGCAATACCCTAATCGGAATGGCAAAATAGTAACGCGAGCAGGAATTTTGGCGGATACTGGCGGTGCGTTCCAAAATAACCTTTATCAAATTGATTTCCTGGCTGGTAGTTATGCTGGTAAGGATGCTTTTTATCAAGGAACGCATCATTTACCCAATTATGTGGACGCTTATTTTATGGTGTTGAAACAATAATATGAATATTTTGATCGCTGTTCTTTGTCTCATCAGTTTTCAAGTTCATGCATTTTCTTGCGATACCCCGCAGGAAATTCATAAAACACCGATTCAATTTAATAAAGAGCGGATTGCATTAACGCGAGACTATCAATTGACCCATTATGGGATTGATTCTCAATCCATTGAAATTGAGCCTAAAATGATTGTGTTGCATTGGACGTGCATTTCTACTTTTAAAGCAACTTTTCGTGTTTTTGATCCACCAACTTTTCCTCAAAATTCACCACGAATTGCTGAGTTACCGGGAACTTTAAATGTTTCAAGCCACTTTCTAGTCGATCGTGATGGAAGCATCCATCAGCTGATGCCAGAAAACTGGATGGCACGGCATGTCATTGGTTTAAATCATTATGCCATTGGTATTGAAAATGTAGGTGGCATCGATGGCAAAGACGATCTTACTGAAGAACAGGTCAAAGCAAATGCTTTTTTAGTGTGTTATTTAAAAAAGAAATACCCGGAAATAAAATACGTCATTGGCCATAACGATTATTTAAATTTTAAAAATACAGCACTTTGGCTGGAACGTGATCCTGATTATCAAACCTACAAAAATGATCCAGGACCATTTTTTCTCAATCGTGTCATGCACTTAGCCAATAAAACGAAAAAAACAGGATAAACACATAAAGCAACACGCGAGTATTCGAAGTAATGGATGTTATTAAAGGATTAAATACAAGGAGCTCCTATGTCTGATCGATTATTCGATGTACTGGTAGTTGGCGCAGGTCACGTGGGCCTATTTTGTGCTAATGAATGAAATCGTCAGGGGTTAAGCTGTCGCATCATTGATAAAAAATCAGCGTTAAGCGATAAGTCGAAGGCATTAGGCCTTCATATTCGCACCCTTGATTTGCTTAATGACTGTGGTTTTCTCGATGATGTCTTGGATGAGGGCCTGAAGGTTGACGGCGTTTTATTCAAGTCAGAAGGTAAGGAGTTAATTCATGCGACTTTTGCTGCTCTTGAAGCCAATCACCATTTTCTTATCGATCTTCCGCAAAGTAAGACAGAACATATCCTTTATCAAGGGCTTGTTGATAAGGGCCTAATGGTGGAGTGGCAAACGGAATTAACAGACATAGAACAATCGTAAAGCACGGTGGTATCGACCATGATACACGCAGATGGCCATGATGAAAAAATTCAGAGCAACTGGGTTATTGCGTGTGATGGCTCACACAGTACTCTAAGAAAACTGCTTCAAGCTGAATTTTTAGGTTCGTCTTACAAACAAATATGGTGGCTTGCTGATGTACGTATCGATTGGGAGTTCCCCGAAAATAAATTGATCATTTATGTGAGTGATAAAGGACAACTTGCGTGTTTTCCAATGGGGGGCAAACGTTATCGTGTTGTCGCGACAGCGCCTGAAAAAGTAATGCATCACGAACCGTCGATGGCTGACATCGAAAAGACCTTTAAGGAGCGCAGTTCAGATCCTGTCGTCTTATCTGATCCGCATTGGATTAGCCAATTTGGTATCGATCACAAGCAAATACAAAAATATCGTTATGGGCGCATTTTTTTGCGGGTGACTCAGCTCATGTCCATAGCCCTTTAGGTGGACAAGGTTTGAATACGGGATTGCAAGATATTTATAATCTGGCCTGGAAGTTAGCATTGGTTCATAAACAAGGTGCTCCAGACTATTTGCTGGATAGTTATCACAGTGAACGTCATCCTATTGCTGCAAAAGTATTAAAAGTGCGCCACGAAAGTGCACGACCGCTAGTAGCTGAAAGTTCTACCGGGAAAGCGCGACCGAGCGCATTTCGTACTTAGCCTTGGGCTGTATGTGGTAACGCGTATGGTTAAGCGTAGGCAAAGGAAGTTGTAAGCC
>JBOFJV010000042.1:0-7494 GCA_051657005.1 Legionella sp.
CCGTTCAGTTAATTTTGAAATTTAACACAAAAAAACATGTCAAGTATTTTTTGATTTTTTTGATTTTTTCAATTTTTTTCTAAATATAGTTCGTTCACCCCTGTACGACACGCAGTGGCGTATAGGGGTGAGTAGTTACGATTAATCTTAAATAATCATAAATAAATTCAATGACATGATGCTTTTTCAATAACGAAGGATAGGTATTGAAAATGGGTCTGTCGTTGGGTGATTCAATATCCGACTCCAAGGACATTAGTCCTTGTTGTCGTGCTTTATTGAGTAAGTTATACAATAAACCCAATAAATTAACCGAGTTTTCTTTCGCTGATTTTTCGCCACGAAACACTTTTGGTATTGCTTTTAACAACGATTTTAATACGGCACCATTATTCCCAACGATAAGTGAGCCTATAGCAGCTCCTGCAATGATAAGTAACTCAATGGGCTAAAATACTGCTGCAAGGTGTCCACCTCCAAGAGCGAATCCTCCAAAAACACAGACTAATATAATGATGTAACCGAAGATAATTAACATTTTTATTCGCTCTCCCCAATCCTCGATTTGAGGTAATCGTGAACTACTCGACCATAAGGTAAAGTCAGGTCAGTCAATAAATGAATACCACTTACTATACGTCGTATAGGAAGACTTGCTACTGGTGCTAGCGCATGGTGTGCTAATTGCAATTGAGCGTGGCCTTGCCATGCGCCTTTGATAACAACATCTTCAAGATAATATTCGACAAGTTCGCAAATGCGGACGCTGCCGTCTACATGAGGAATGATCTTCAACAAATAATTGGGTGATTTAAGTGAGTCAGCCACTTTTTTCACATCCATGGTTTCATATTTATAACCAATTGTTGCAGTAGCAATACGGCAAGGACCATATTCCAGCGTGCCTAATAATGTTTCATGCACTACTTCTAATTTTAAGACAGGTAAACCACTAGTTTGATTAGTGAGACTCTCAAGGCTTAGCCTTCAGATTTAGTGACGATGATGTCAAAATACAGCTGTGGACTTGACGGTTTCACAGGAGAGTCATTATGACAACATCATCGTATGAGAGTTTAAGTCACTCGAAATGTGACTGTAAATACCATGTAGTGTTTGTACCGAAATATCGTAAAAAAGTGTTATATGGCCAAATCAGAAGGTTTCTAGGTCCAGTATTCAGAGATTTAGCAAGTCATCGAGGTTGTAAAATATTGGAGGGAATATGGTTCAAGACCATGTGCATATGCTGATTAGTATACCGCCAAAATATTCAGTTTCCGAAGCTATTGGATACATCAAAGGGAAAAGTGCTATTGCGGTTGCGCGACAATTTGGTGGCAGGAAAAGGAATTTTAACGGCGAGCGCTTCTGGGCTCGTGGCTATGCTGTTTCTACCGTGGGTTTTGATGAATCTAAACTTAGGGAATATATTCAAAATCAGGAGCAGATCGATAAAACGAGCGGTGCTGATGAGAAAGGTAATTTTAAAAGTTAGTTTGAACTAATCGCCGGCAGCCCTTGGGGCTGCTCACCACCGTCAAGCCACATGCTTTGCGGGTGCGCGGTCTGACTTTCGCATTCCCATCTCATGAGGTAGACATTAGACTGTCTATGAACGAGGTGGTTGATATTAACTCCCAAAATTGACGCATTTTTTCAATACGATCCTTTGGTGGATTACCTGCAGCAATGGCGGCATTAATTGCCCCAATTGAAGTCCCAACAAACCAATCCTGGTCTTATCCAGCTTCATCTAATGCTTGCAATACTCCTACTTGATACGCGCCCAAAGCGCCGCCGCCTTGAAAGCAGCAGGCGACGGTTTTATGATGGGAGGGTTTTTTACCTTTTTTACCAGCGACATGTTCCTTTACTCCATGAACCATCCATGACTGACTACCAGGGATTGACCTGTTAATGCATTTGATTCAAATGATGCAAAAAACAAAGCAGTTTGTGCCACATCATCCGTGGTTGTGAAAACGCCATCGACAGTATCTTTAAGCATGACATTTTTAATGACTTCTTCTTCAGTAATCCCTAATTCTTTAGCTTGCTCTGGAATTTGCTTGTCCACTAAGGGGGTGCGTACAAAGCCCGGACAAATGACGTTCGCCCGTACATTGTGTTCTGCGCCTTCTTTGGCAACTACTTTGCATAGGCCAAGTAAGCCATGCTTTGCAGTAACGTAAGGTGCTTTTAACTTGGAGGCTTCTTTGGAATGAACGGAGCCCATATAAATAACGCTACCACCTCTACCAGAAGCGTACATATGTCTTAATGCCGCGCGAGTAGTTAAAAAAGCGCCATCTAAGTGAATGGATAATAGTTTTTTCCAATCAGAAAATGAAAATTTAACGATTGGGTCAAT
The DNA here is from genome assembly GCA_051657005.1 of Legionella sp. GTDB lineage: Bacteria > Pseudomonadota > Gammaproteobacteria > Legionellales > Legionellaceae > Legionella. Next base: position 2,375 of record JBOFJV010000042.1, read on the forward strand.
AATTTGAATTCCAGCATTGCTGACAAGAAGATCCACGCCACCAAAATATTTGGCTACCGCATCGACACCTTCATCGACCTGATGTTCATCTGTGACATTCATGGCCACGGCCATGGCTTCGCCACCTTTGGATTTTATCTCTTCAGCTGCTTGATTTGCCTGATCCAGGTTCAGATCGGCGATAGCAACTTTAGCTCCTTCCTTAGCGTAAACCAAAGCGATTTCTTTACCTATTCCACTGGCGGCCCCAGTAACTATTGCTACTTTATTTTTTAAGCGCATGATTACAATCCTTGTATTATTTTCTAGTTAATGATCAATCGCTTAGGGATTGATCTTAGTTCTTTTCACAGTATAGCAATGGAAAATTGATATTGCTTTATTTCATTAAGAAATTTTTATTTATTAATTATTGCTGATAAAACAACAACCTTAACTCTTGCGAATTAAGGTTGTTTCTTTTGTACTGTCTCTATTAGTTAGTGATTCTCCTAGTAGTAATAACCAGGGCGATAGTAACGATGATGGTAATAATAAGCGCGTCGGTCTTGCTCTTGGCCAATTGAGTTTCCTACCAATGCACCTGCACCCGCTCCGATTACAGTGCCTACGGCACTGCCGCCAGTTACAGCATATCCTAAACCGGCACCTGCTGCTCCACCAACACCTGTACCTACTTCAGTATTGGTACATCCACCTAACATAAAAACTGATAAACTAATAAAAAATAATGGAGCGATAATTTTTTTCATAGTGCAACTCACTTTTTTATGGTTTTAAGTAATTTCTGCGTTTTATCTTTATTGTTATTGGCGAGAAAATCCTATTTTTTTCATCTTCACTATGATTTTAGTACAAAAAAACATTTATTGTTAAATAAAAGATCATTATATTTTTTTTAATGCATTCTTTTTACTGCCATATTTTGCTCCGCCCCTTGTTTTCCAGTAGTATATAGCATTATAAACAACAAAAAATTGAGGACGGTATGTTTAAAGGAAGCATAGTAGCCTTATTAACACCCATGCATGATGATCACGTGGATGTCCCTCGTCTGCGTGAATTGGTTGAGTTTCATATTGAAATGGGCAGTCATGGTCTTGTCGCTGCAGGCTCTACCGGTGAGTCTGGTACTTTATCTCATGAGGAAAAGCTCTTAGTCATTAAAACAGTTATAGACCAGGCAAAAGAACGAATTCCTGTTATTGCCGGCACGGGTATGAATGCAACACGAGATTGCATTAAATTAACTCAAGAGGCGATGGAATGTGGTGCTCATGCTGCGTTGATTATGACCCCAGCGTACATCAAGCCAACACAAGAAGGGTTGTATCAGCATTATCGTCACATTGCCGAATCAGTAGCGATACCGATTATTCTTTATAATGTTCCAAGCAGAACAGCATGTGATATTTTACCTGAAACAGTATCCAGATTGGCTAAAATTTCTAATATTGTAGGAATAAAGGAAGCTACAGGACAAATGACGAGATTACAGCAAATTTTACGTCTTTCTGATGGCAGCATTGATGTATTTAGTGGTGATGATTTTACTGCCGCATCCTGGATGCTGGCAGGAGCAAAAGGAAATATTTCTGCTGCGGCTAATGTGGTTGCCAAGTTAATGGCTAAATTGTGTGATTCGGCTTTAGATGGGGATCACGCGGCTTGTTTGCGCTTAAACGATCAATTAACGCCTTTGTATGAATTATTGTTTATTGAAACGAATCCGATTGCTATAAAATGGGCTGCAAGTAGAATGGGGTTGATGACTAATGAACTTAGGATGCCGTTGACGTGTTTATCGAAAGAACATCATGAGTCTTTAGAAAAAGTATTAAAGAGTTTGGAGTTGATTTAAGTGAAAAAATTCGGTTTTATTATTTGTGCTGTCTTGGTACTTTCTGGGTGTAGTCGTTATGCCAGTAATGGTGAAAATTTATATTTAGGCAGTCGGAATGGTCCAGCATTGGAAGTTCATTCTCCTTTAACAAGAGACAATATCAGTAGTTTTTATGATTTGCCCCAACAGAACCAGGATGCGCGATTAAGTATCACTCCACCTGTATCGTAGAGGTTATTATGACACCATCAGAATCAGCTGAATTGCTTATTGTACAGGAGTTATCACAGCGCATTGTTGAAGCGCAGCGTAAGATCAGGATTCTTGATAGTATCAAATGGGATGAATCAATAAAAAAAGAGTTTTTAAAGCATAAAGGTAAAAGGCTTCCTGTAGTTGACAAAGAGTATTACGACAAGAAACCTTTACCTTTTGATGTATTTGAAAAACAAGAAGAGTTTCGCATTATTTTACGTGACACTCAAAATCAATTAGGCCAGTATTCCACTTTAACCCGTTTAATTCGTCGCCAATGTGAAGAATACAGTAGAGCAACACAAATGTTAGCTGCTCGAGGGACTCCAGCATTTTCTGAACTAGCGATGGAATTGTACGGAAGCCCAAATGATGTGTTTTATGCAGGTGGCCCACGCATGTCAGAAATGGGAACTTTGCTGTTTGATGTGTTAACCGGTTTGAGTGTGCAACTGCAATCTGAAGCGGATGTCAAACGCCACACGCCTCAACAAGCGCAAGAAATTTTACAGGCACGCCTGGGAAATTTTTTTGATAAGCATCCTGGCCGGGTCACGGTAATGGTGAGTGATGATATGATTGCTGATGCTGCAGCTGGAGCAGACAGCATTAAATTGAGCCAACAGGCGATGTTTAGCGATCGTGACCTTCGTTATCTTGAGGTACATGAAGGATGGGTGCATGTGGGAACCACTTTAAATGGAACGATGCAGCCCAATTGTTTTTTCCTTTCCAAAGGTTCACCTTCAAGTAGCGTGATTCAAGAAGGTCTAGCGGTAATTACTGAAGTAGTCACTTTTTCCTCATATCCCAGTCGCATGTTAAAAATTACCAATCGCGTGATTGCTCTTGATATGGTGACACAAGGGGCTGATTTTCTGGACATTTATAATTATTTTATGGATTGTGGGTTAAGCGAGGAAGACAGTTACAACCAAACAGTCCGTATTTTTAGAGGCAGTACGCCGACATGGGGACCTTTTACTAAAGATTTATCGTATGCTAAAGGTTTTGTGTTGATTTATAATTACATTCGATTTGCAATAAGTAAAAAGCATGTAGAGTCGATCCCTTTATTATTCATAGGTAAAGTCGTTTTAGATGATTTGCCCTTGCTTACTGAATTAAAAGAGCGAGGAATCTTAACGAATCCAGTTTATCTCCCACCACCATTCCAGGATTTGGCAGCATTAAGTGCCTGGATGAGCTTTTCCTTGTATCTGAATCAGTTTGATTTAAACGAGATTCAAAAGAATTTCCGCTTTTTAATTGCATAGTCTGGTAAAAAAACAGCCGTCTTTGCGAACGAAGTCGTAGCCTAGGTGCAGCGTAGCGGAACCAGGTTTATTGATGTGAATCAGCTCCCCTGGTTCCGCTACGCTGCACCCAGGCTACAATGATCTCTTCAGTTGACACTATTCAGTGAACCGTTACGTGCAAAAGACATCTTAACAATGCTAACGTCGAATCGATAAACCAGGGTCCAGCTATGCTTCACCAATGATACATTATAGATATTTAGGCTCCGCAGGCTATAACTGATGTCAGTTCAGCGGTTTCTTCAACTTCTCGTGGCGCTGTCTGGAAGAATCGGTGCGCATTGTTATAGCATAATTTAGGTTTTGCCTGTTTTTCTGTTGTTAGTGCCAATTCAGGGTGCTCTGCCAGCAATAAGTCTACTTGCTCATTGATGAATGTATCATTTGATTTTTTGATCATTCGCAAATAATGGGCTGCTTTATTGAAATCGCTCACGTCGCCTGATTTCACTAATAGTTGGCACATAACAAGCATGGCATTAGTACATCCCAAATTAGCCGCTTGGCGCATGGTTTGTTTGTACTGAGAAGAAGTTGGTGGATAAATATGGGCTAAATGATACAAAGCCATTGGATTATTATCTTTGGCTAAAGCCATCATTTGAGGTAAGTGTTGCACCACAGCTTGTTTTAAAGCTGGATCGTTAGGTGACTTGTGTAATTGATTTACCAAAGCGGCAAATTCGTTGCTTGAAGTGGCCATATTTTTTACCCCCATCCTTAACTACACTTTAAGTTTGTAGAATAAGTGATTCAGGTTAAGGCAAAATTAAGGCCATGTGTCTTTACTATTTTTTTACATTTTCATATGCCGCCTATCCTAGATGGAATAACATATGCGCTAATATTGCGGTAATCAGTCCATATTGCCAAAATAAATAGCCAAAAAGAAACGATTGATACAAACTGAGCAGGATCAATGAATAGACACATTTTCGGTTTGATGCGCAGCCTGCTGCAAGATAAGCTGGAAGTTGCCCTACAGCAAATATCATACCGCTAATAAAAATAGCACCCCAGATAGCCATGGTATGATATTGACTGGTAAAGATCAGAATGAAAAAAGCGGTTAAATTCATTAATCCCCAGCGCGCAAGAACTTCCTCTACGACGCCACCATAAAGAATGCAACCGTCAACGCCTAGAGCATTGCGAAGATTTGTCATAATTTCGAAGCTTTTTTTATCAACGATATGCTTAGTAATCCCATGATAAAGTAACAAGAAAAAAAGAAGCCCAAAAAAAGCATATAAAAGTGCGCCACGAAAGTGCACGACCGCTAGTAGCTGAAAGTTCTACCGGGAAAGCGCGACCGAGCGCATTTCGTACTTAGAGCCTTGGGCTGTATGTGGTAACGCGTATGGTTAAGCGTAGGCAAAGGAAGTTGTAAGCCGTAAGCCGCAAGGTTGAAGTGATTGAGCTCAGTTAAGTTTAGTATGAGAGGTGGCCCATGGTCTTTTGATACCTGAAGGCAACAGTGAATGAGATAATACATCGGTTCGAATCATTCGCCGCCTCCTGAGTCTGAGGGCATGGCGTGCAACGAAAGCGATAGTGTAAACGTGGGAGGACCTATCCGCTCTCAAAAGGAGGTGAGTATCAACCGACAAGTTTAAAAACGAGGGAGTTGAGATGGCGAAAATTAAAAGATAGGGAGTCAGATGAGGCATAGTACTCTGAGCTTGGGAAAACCAAGTACATGG
>JBOFJV010000043.1:0-2016 GCA_051657005.1 Legionella sp.
TCCAATATTTTACAACCTCGATGACTTGCTAAATCTCTGAATACTGGACCTAGAAACCTTCTGATTTGGCCATATAACACTTTTTTACGATATTTAGGTACAAACACTACATGGTATTTACAGTCATATTTCGAGTGACTTCACCTCTCATACGATGATGTTGTCATAATTACTCTCCTGTGAAACCGTCAAGTACACAGCTGTATTTTGACATCATCGTCACTAAATCTGAAGGCTAAGCCTTGAGAGTATCACTAGTCAAACTAGTGGTTTACCTGTCTTAAAATTAGCAAAATTTCGCATGAAATTGGCCATAGGACATGCCAATGAAAAGTTGAGATTTTTTCCAAAAATACCATGATAAATTTCTTCTGCGGCGTGTTTTAAATCAGCATTTGGTTCGACTTGAAATCAGACACTATTGTTTGTTAAGGACGCTAACACAAGGATTGCATTGATGAATGGAAAAGTAGCTTTGAGTTTCTTGTTCCTACTAAATATTATGGCTGCAAGTGCAATTGCCAAAGAAAAAATTAATGTTTTAAGTTCGAATAATAATGAATGCATTGAACATATAGAAGCCCATGCAGCTGACGGTGGTTTATTTATGGATAAGTGCTATTTGCATGATCGCGATATACCGCAAATACTGAGTTATCTTAATGATCATCCAGAAATTATTCGTTTAAGTTTGTCGGATAATCAATTGGGTGATCAAAGTGCGGAGCTGCTTTCTGCTAATACAACCATTCAATATTTATTTCTAACCTGAAACCTGATTGGCTCACTGGGTGCCGAAGCAATAGCAAAAAATACGTCATTGATTTATCTTTTTTTATGGGAAAACCATATTGGTGCTTATGGATCCGAGGCTTTAGCAAAAAATTAAACATTAATTTCGCTAGTTCTCGATGGAAATCCTATTGGTTCTTCTGGAGCAAAAGCTCTAGCAAAAAATACGTCATTGGTTCAGCTTTCTCTGAGCAATAGCCAAATTGAAGCCGCAGGCGCGAAGGCATTGATTGCAAATAATACATTACGGAGTTTGCAGATAGGAAAAAATAATCTTGGTAATGATGCAATTCAATATCTTGATAAAAATCTGAGCCTCATTGTCCTTGATTTGGAAGGGAATCATATTGATAAAAATGGGGTGATTGCTATAGCCAGAAAACCGAATTTGATTTATCTGAATATCGATGATAATCATTGAGACAATGAAGGGGTACGCTTTTTAGCGGGAAACAATAGCATTCAATGGCTTTCAATGGCCCATTGCAGTATCGATGCTGATGGTGCGCAGGCTATACCAGAGCTTAGTAATCTGAGTATGTTAAATATAGATAATAATTTTATTGGTGACGAAGGGATTAGCGCATTAGCAAAAATGGATTCGTTAAAGAATTTATATGCCAACAACAATTTTATTGCTGATGAGGGCGCAAAGGCTTTAGCAACAGCAACGCAATTGCACAACTTCAGTTTAAGTCACAATAATATTGGTGACGAAGGCGCATTGGCTTTAGCCGAGACAACGACATTGAATACTTTAGATGTGGGTTTTAATCAAATTAATGCACTGGGTGTGCATGCGTTGCGAGATAATGAGGTATTTGCATATCTTAATACCTTAGGTAATCCAGGAGATAAATCCTCTCTCCCCGTTGGTGTGGAGAGAGTTAGAGAGGGATTTTACTGAAAGCGTGAAAGTAACAAATAAATTATCGCTTTCTTTTGCATGTCAGAACTGTCTTTTGATTCGACTTTATCCAGGCAATACTGAAGAAATGCTGCAAATTTTTCTTGGTCAGTTACGGTATTACGATTTAAATTAAAATCAGAGTGCGCCACGAAAGTGCACGACTGCTAGTAGCTGCAAGTGCTACCGGGAAAGCGCGACCGAGCGCATTTCGTACTTATCCTTGGGCTGTATGTGGTAACGCGTATGGTTAAGCGTAGGCAAAGGAAGTTGTAAGCCGTAAGCCGCAAGGTTGAAGTGATTGAGTTCCGTTAAGT
>JBOFJV010000044.1:0-2447 GCA_051657005.1 Legionella sp.
ATTCAAAATCAGGAGCAGCTCGATAAAACGAGCGGTGCTGATGAGAAAGGTAATTTTTAAAGTTAGTTTGAACTAATCGCCGGCAGCCCTTGGGGCTGCTCTCCACCGTCAAGCCACCTGCTTTGCGGGTGCGGTCTGACTCATAAGCGTGAATGTTGCTATTGAGGCTGCTGATAGATTTTAATCCACCATTGTGTTAGAAATGATGAGTAATCTGCCTCTCAATGGCTATGAATGCTCAATACATTTTTTCAAATGTTAAGCACTATCAACACACAATTCTTTCTTCTAGTGGACATGTTCAATCCAAGCGGGAATCATTTGTCTGGTCATGGTATATGGGGGGTATGGAAGAGGTGGCAAAAGACACGTTGGCATTATTAGAAAAAATGCACCTTAAAAGTAAATAGGAGCTCACTTCTGGTTTTTGTACTTTTCATAACTTTATCGTTCCTGGCTTTTATGTAAGTGATCCTTATTCAGTACGTCAAATACTGAATAAGCGTTCAGAAACGGATAATGGGTTGCCTTATGAGGCATTTAACCATGGTTTGGGGACGGAAAATAATGTAATTGGGATGAATGCCCAAAAAGGTCCGGAGCGGAAAGAATGGCAAAATAAGCGTCGTCTTCTAAACCGTCTTTTGAATAACTACCAACTAGCTCATTATGATCCTGATATTCACAGAGTGTGTACCAGTTATCTTAATAGGCTACACCATTTTAATTCGGATGTTTTTGAATTAATGACGCAATTTGGGATTGCTGTAATTTCAAGCACCTTATTTGGTCTTGCAGAGGATGATTTACCTAGTCCAGAATAAAGTAATGAAATCACCCAAGCCATTCTTGATTGTTTTAAAACGGTAAGTAAGCCTGAAAATTCAATTTGGAATAGTATGCCCAATTGGATACAGTACTCTTTTGCTGATGGTGACCATGCAGGCAAGGAGGTCACTGCTGTTCGAGAAAAATTGCAACAGGTATTCATCGAATACATTCTTAAACCGTACAGTAAGAAATACATCACTCACTCAAGTAAGTTTTTTGCCAATTCTGCGCCTCAGTTATGGGTGGATGAAGCACTGGTTACTGATGGAATTACTCTTTTATTGGCAGGACATGAAACTACAGCTCGTTTGTTGACGTTTGCCATGATTTTACTTGTCAGTGTTCAGGAATAGCAATTACGATGATTTGAAGAAATAAAAGCGTATTGCATCCGAACTCAAACTACTCCTGAGAGTATGACAGTGCATGACATTAAGGAGATACCTTATTTGCAGTTGGTTATCAACGAAGCATTACGATTATATCCGCCAATTCCTGCTTTTTTTAAGGAGGTAACGGAGTCATTCCAGTTAGAAAATGGTGCCAGTTTTTATAAAAAACAGAATATCGTAATATCTCCTTTCATGATGCAACTGGATGAGGCGAATTTTGAACAGGCAATGAAATTTTTTCCGCTACGCTTTGACCAACAAAACAATTTTTGGGAAAGGAATCCAGCCTGTCTGCCTTTCAGTGGGGGAGAGCGAGTTTGCGAGGGAATTAAGATGGCCGAATGGGAGGCCTCTTTATGGATTGCACGGTTGGTGTCCGAATTTGAATTGGTTTGTGCAAATCAAGAAAGCATGCATCCAGTAGGCCTGGTCAGCGAAGGAACCTTATGTCCTAGCAATCCTGTAGGTATAACCTTTACTCGCCGGTTAGAGCCTGTGGCGGAGTCAATCCAATTGATGAAGGTTTCATGTTAAATACAAGAGAAGGAATTGAAATGGACTTTATTAAAAGAACCATTGAGTTGGCCAAAGAAAATGTAGCGCATTGTGGTAGACCTTTTGCATGTTTAATTGTTGAAAAGGGCAAGATCATTGCTGAAGGTGCGAATCTGGTTGCGCAAACTCAAGATCCCACTGCACATGCAGAAATTGTCGCGATAAGAAAAGACACTGCTGCACTTAAGACAGAACACTTGCTCCATTGTGAGTTTTATATTTTGGCTCATCCTTGCCCTATGTGTTTGGCAGCAATGTATTATTGCAGTCCTTTAAAAGTAACCTTTATTACGTTGCGTGATGATTATAAAAAATATTACATGGATGATCGTAAATATTTTACTTTGGAAAATTTTTATGATGAATTTGCCAAGCCTTGGCAAGAGAGAAAGCTACCGATGATCCATCATCCAGACCAGGATGGAATTGAAGTGTATAAGCTTTGGCAGAATTTGAATTCAAAAAAGTAATGGTTTTTGTTATCACATGGGAACCGTTCACGGAGTATGTCAGTTGATTAAAATCAAATAAAAGTGCGCCACGAAAGTGCACGACCGCTAGTAGCTGAAAGTTCTACCGGGAAAGCGCGACCGAGCGCATTTCGTACTTATCCTTGGGCTGTATGTGGTAACGCGTATGGTTAAGCGTAGGCAAAGGAAGTTGTAAGCC
>JBOFJV010000045.1:0-9645 GCA_051657005.1 Legionella sp.
ACGATGATGTTGTCATAATTACTCTCCTGTGAAACCGTCAAGTCCACAGCTGTATTTTGACATCATCGTCACTAAATCTTAAGGCTAAGACTTGAGAGTCTCACTAGTCAAACTAGTGGTTTACCTGTCTTAAAATTAAAAATTCTACCGCCCATGCAATTTCTTGAGTTTCGGCCAGGCGTTTTGCAGGAATTTGAGCAATGATCGAGTCTAAAATGTCAGGTCTAATTCCTTTCATTAATCGAGTATATACGTAACCAGGGGAAAGACTGTTTACTGTAATATTCTTACTCATAAGTTCTTGAGCCAAACTTTTGGTAAAACCATCAACACCTGCTTTAGAGGCAGCATAATTTGCTTGAAAGAATTGACCTTTTTGTGCATTCACTGAAGAAACATTCACGATTCGCCCTGATTCATGCTCTCTCATATTTTCCACCACATGGCGAGTCACATTAAACATACCATCAAGATTGACCGTCAACACTTGATCCCATTGTTCTTTTGTCATTTTAGTAAAAACAGCATCTCGTGTAATGCCTGCATTATTAATTAAAACATCAATATTGCCGTATTCTTTTATAATCGAAGAAATAATAGTGCCACATTGATCAAAATCTGTAACATCCATATGACTAAAATAAATATTTTTATACCATTCATCTTTAAGTTCTTTTTCCCATGCCTCTCCATCAGCCTTGGAAATTAAATCAAGAGCAAAAATATGTTTATAACGCGCATTTAATTTCTTGGCAATTGCAGTACCTATATCCCCAGTACCACCTGTAATCAATACAATATTGTTATGTTGCATACAGTTATCGATAGTTAGAAAAGTGAGTGATGTTTCAAATCAGTGGCTTTATGCCCAGGTTAAAATACCTAGCACCCAGGCAGTTCCATTTACATGTATTGGCCGCCATTCACATCTAAATTTGACCCGGTGATAAATCCACTACTTGGAGACACCAAGAAAGCAACTGCATCAGCAACTTCTTTCGGGTCCCCTAAACGGCCTATAGGAATACTGGATATAATTGACTTTAAAACCTCTTCCTTTAAACCAGTCAGCATGGACGTTTCTATATAACCTGGAGAAATAGTATTCACAGTAATGCCTTTACTGGCTACTTCTAACGCCAGACTCTTTGTAAACCCATATAATGCAGATTTGGTGGAGGCATAATTGCATTGGCCAAATTGTCCTTTGCGTCCATTGATTGAAGAGATGCTTACAATTCGACCATAGCCTTTGTCCAGCATCACGGGAATTACATTACGAGTCATATTGAATACACTGGTCAAATTAGCATCCATAACATACTGCCATTGCTCAGGAGTCATTTTCTTTAAGCTGCAATCTTGTGTAATACCAGCATTGTTTACTAACACATCAACACGACCATAACGCTTCATAACAAGCGCCATTATTTTTTCACAATCAGCATATTTTGCAATGTCACCGTACACAATATCAATATCATAGCCCAATGCTTTTTGCTCTTCTTGCCATTGCTTTGCCTCTTCGTGTTTTCCTTGCTTGAAATAACACGCGACAACTTGAAAGTCAGAGGATAAACGTTGACAAATTGATGTTCCTATACCACCAGTTCCACCAGTAACTATTGCTACACCTTTCATAGACCGAACTCCCTGTTATTGCGATAATAAAATAGTACTATAGAAAATAGAAACTAAAAACAATAAAACGACAAACTCACCTCACCAGGATTACCCAATGAGAGGTGAGTTATGAATGAATGAAAATTACTTATAAACAGGAACATATCCTTTTATTTGTTGCGCAAATTGCCTTAACACTTCAAGTCCAGACTCTTCCGCTTGTCGACACCATTGTTGCAATGCTTCGATTAATTCTTTCTGCGTAGATGCTGTTTTTAACCAAATGTTTTGTAGTGATTCCTTGTATGCATACACTACCCGCAATTGCTCTCGTGCTTCCAATAGATTGGATAAACGAACTTTTGCTTTAGCGGTGAGCAAACAGTTCTCACGACGTAATAAACTTCCGGCACGGGCAAAAAGCTTTTTCTCTTCTTTGTTGTCAATACTGCTATGCTTTTCTTGTTTGAGTATTGGACGAATCACACTTTTATAATAATTAGACATTACCTGGAAACGGTTCGAAATCACCGCTCTTACGGTGTCTAAATCAATATTTAACTTACCTGAATCCATTGCCAATTTGGGGGGTAACTTTTTCACTTTAGCAAGGCCCAAAAAGGAAAGAATACGAATATACATCCAACCAATATCAAACTCCCACCACTTCACTGAAAACTTAGCAGAAGAGGCAAAGGTGTGATGATTATTATGTAACTCTTCTCCACCGATCCAAAATCCCCACGGGAAAATATTTCGTGCGGCATCTGGACACTCAAAGTTTCTATAGCCCCAATGATGACCAATGCCATTGATTACTCCAGCTGCGAAAAATGGAATCCACATCATTTGAATTGCCCAGATAGTAATTCCTGGCACACCAAAGAAGAATAAGTCAATAAAAAGTGCCAACACAATTCCCAGCGCTGAATAACGGGAGTAAACGTTTTTTTCAATCCAATCAGTCGGCGTTCCATGAGAGTATTTAGCAACCATTGCCTTATCTTTACGAGCAACACGATAAAGCTCTGCACCTTCCCAAAATACTTTTTTAATGCCATAAACAACAGGACTGTGTGGGTCACCCTCGACATCGGCTGAGGCATGATGTTTTCGATGAATAGCAACCCAATCCGCGGTAACCATACCTGTGGTTAACCACAACCACAAACGAAAAAAATGACTCACGATAGGATGTAATGTCAAAGCTCGATGAGTTTGATTGCGATGAAGATACAAGGTTACTGCCGCGATCGTAATTTGCGTTAAAACTAATACCGCAATAACATATCCCCAAAAGGAGAGGTTTAAATAACCAAAAACCATAATAGCTCCACTTAAAATACAAATTTAAGAAAAAACGCTTCCCTTATCTGGGCTTCCATAGAGTAGGAATTCCAAAAAATCCTTTTATATAATACTAAGGATAACACAATTTTACTCCTAACGTTGCAACATTTCATTATGTAGTCGATAATTAATAATTATAGGGGTCTTGGAATAGCGTCATGAATAATAAATTTCCATTCGAAAAAATTTTTGAAAACTTAGTTCCGTTCATCGTTGCAGGAATTGCTATTGCATTGCTGCTCGGCGTGTTATTTATGTTTTCATACATTTTGATATGGGGAATTATCCTCGGTGGTTTTTTGTGGTTAGTGGCGACAATAAAACAACTCTTATTCCCCAAACCTTCAACCAAAACTGAGATTATACAAAAAAATCAGGGAAGAATTATTGAACATGATGATAAAAAATAATGCCTGAGTTACCCGAGGTTGAAACAACCAGACAAGGAATAAAACCCCACCTGGAAGGGCAAATAATTAGCAAGATTAGTGTACATAATACTAAACTCCGAATACCTGTTCCTGAGAATTTCGCAAAACAATGTACCAATAAAAAAATTATTGCAGTGACACGCCGGGCGAAATACATCATGATTCAACTCTCACAAGGATATATTTTAATTCACCTTGGCATGTCTGGGCATTTACGTCTTGTATCAGCGAATAGCCCACCAGAAAAACACGATCACATCACACTCACCTTAAACAACGGGCGAACACTCAGCTTTTGTGATCCGAGACGTTTTGGTTTATTTATCTACCTCGATGAAAACCCATACCAGCATAAACTCCTCAACAATTTAGGCCCAGAACCACTTTCTAGCGAATTTAATGGCGATTATCTATTTCAACGTGCCAAAAATAAAAATAAACCCATCAAGGCATTCATCATGGATAACGAAATTGTGGTAGGAGTGGGTAATATCTATGCTACAGAAAGTCTTTTTCTAGCGAACGTGCACCCGAATACCCCAACAAAAATGCTTTCTGAAGCAGCGTGCCATTCTTTAACAAAGCACATTAAAAAAGTTCTGCAACACGCGATAGAATGTGGCGGTACTACATTACGCGATTTTTATGCTTTTGATGGCAAACCTGGTTATTTTAGCATGTCACTTCAAGTCTATGGGCGAAAAAACAAACCGTGCTTTCAATGCCAAAATTTAATTGAATCTGTCTGTATTGGAGGGCGCAATTCTGCTTTTTGTCCTCAATGTCAAATTAAACTTCCTGCATAACAACCGCCTTTGCTTGCAATCAAAAACTATGGGCAATCGAGTCGAGTTGCGTTATATTACCGGCTAATTTACTATATCCTAACGCTAATGAAGACAAATCGATTAAGAACTGCTTGGATTGTTTGTACGCTAATGTTTTATACGGCAGTTACCAGTATCCGCTGCATTTATAAATATTTTTTTAGTAAAATTACTCGAGAATGGACCGATCATGCCTTACATCATTGGGTCGATCAATTACTGCATGGAGTTCAAGTAGAATATAAAGTCATAAACCCATATAACGTCCAACCAGAGCAGGGAAAAGCCACTATTATTATGTGCAATCACTCCAGTGCTTACGATATTCCACTTGCATTCAAAGCATTTCCACATCACTCCATGCGGATGTTATCGAAAATAGAACTGGCGAATATTCCCTTAATGGGCAAAGCAATGAAAGCGGCTGAATTTCCTTTCATCGATAGAAAAAATAAATATCAAGCCATTAAAGATTTGGCTTATGTACAACAATTGATGGGAAGTGGAATTATTATGTGGATTGCCCCCGAAGGAACCCGCTCCAAAGATGGGAAACTGGGCCCCTTTAAAAAGGGAGCATTCGTCACCGCAATACAATCTAAAGCAACCATTATTCCTATAGGAATACGCGGTGCGAATCAGATTCTTCCTGCACGAACTTTTAATGTGCATTTAAAACAAAAAGCAGAAATACATATAGGCAAACCTATTGATGCCTCTCTATTCAACTCGGAAAATAAAGAACAACTCATCAAACAAACTTATGCGGCAGTAAAAGAATTAGTTGGAGATGACAATATTTCTTCCTAATATTTCACCCCATACCCGCTCTTTGTGGTCACAATAGATGCTGCCAGGCCAATATTTCTTGGATCAGAAGTAGCCGTTAATACGTTACTTTGCTTATCCCAAGTAATTGCTTGCATATCACCATAATATTGCCCTAACTGCATGAGATTGTAGCCCATCGATTTTAATTTCTCTTGAGTTTCGGGAGCAAAAGTATCAGGTTCAAACTGCAACACATCAGGTAAATACTGATGATGAAAACGCATGGCTGAGACCATACTGATTGCGCCATAAGCATCATTAAAGAGTAACGATGCAATTAAAACCATAGTCGGTATCCGACTCCCACCAGGAGTACCCAAAATAGCAACTCGTCCAGGTAGTTCAAGAAAAGTAGGCGCCATGCTCGACAAGGGTCTTTTGCCAGGCTCAATCGCATTTTTATCAGCCCCAACGATACCAAAAACATTTTCTTGCCCTACTTTGCTCGAAAAATCGTCCATTTCATCATTGAGTAATACACCGGTTCCTTCTGCAACAACACTCGAACCAAAAATATAATTGATGGTCATCGTCGCGGCAACACGGTTTCCTTCGGCATCAATAATGGAGATATGGGTCGTATTCGCGGAATGAGTTGATGTATTTGTATTATCGTCATCACCACGTAACACCTCACTGGCAATCGCTTTATCCGCTGGAATCAAAGAACTTAATTGCTTTCCATTTTCTGCAGAAATTAACTTATCCACCGGAATGGAAATAAAATCAGGATCACCTAAAAATTGATCCCGTTGCCAATAAGCAAGACGCATAGACTCCACTAAATAATGGATCCACTGTACCTTAGAAAATGAAGTTAAAGAATAATGCGACAAGATGTTGAGCATGGTTAATAAAGCAATACCTCCGGCAGAAGGCGGAGGAGCCGTAATGACGAGCATGTTGTGATAAGCCCCGACCAAAGGTTCTCGCACTTTAATACGATATTGAGCTAAATCCTTAAGAGTCCAAATTCCACCAGCAGCGTTGATGCTTTTAACCAAACGCTCTGCTACTTCCCCGCTATAAAATCCTTGCTCTCCCTTCTCTGCAATTAACTTTAATGTTTTAGCCAAATCCGTTTGGATAATCCGCTCGCCAATTAAATAAGGTCTGCCTTGATTCAAGAAAATAGCAGCAGTAGCGGGATTTTTTTTGATTTGAGCTAATAGATCGTCATTCTTCAAAAACAAGTGTAACTGCTTATCAACCAAGAAACCATCTTGCGCTAACTGAATGGCAGGTGCCAACGTTTTAGTTAAAGGCAAACGTCCATAATGCTGTGCGATATGGACCAAAGCTGCAGGCTCACCTGGAATCGCAGCAGCTAAACCACCATTTAAGGACAAACCAGGTATGACATTGCCATTGGCATCTAAATACATGTCTTTTTTTGCACCTAAAGGTGCAGTCTCACGAGCATCGATAAAGATATTTTTATGCAGATCTTCTTGATGCAGTAACCAAAACCCTCCTCCACCAAGACCGGAGTGATAGGGATCAACTACCGCCAATACGGCTGCTACAGCTACTGCAGCATCAAACGCGTTACCACCATTTGCTAAAACTGCAAGTCCTGCATTCGTTGCGAGTGGATGAGCGCTTGCTACTGCATAACCCGGAGGCAAAGTATTATTTGGCTTCGCAAAAACATTGAGTGCATGACAAAATAAAAAATTAATATTTAGAATGCACCAACAAACCGACTTAAGTGTTTTTTGAAGTCCCATTTTCATTTTGTCTCTTTTGTAATTCCTTAACGACGCAAGAGGGAACAAATTCAGAAATGTCTCCATTCAACAGAGCAATTTCCCGCACCAACGTAGATGAAATAAACATTAAATTTTCCGATGGTGTTAAAAATAATGTTTCTACTTGTTTGGATAATTTTCTATTCATTCCAGCCAATTGAAATTCATACTCAAAATCAGACACAGCGCGCAAACCACGCAAAATAACCCCTGCGTTTTGCTCTAATACGAAATCGATTAAAAGGGTATCAAAACCGAGAACGTTTACTCCTGGCAAATGTGCAACAGACTCTTCTAACAGTTGAATTCTTGTTTCCAATGGCAAGAAAGGACGTTTTGCCTTATTGCTTGCTACGGCAACAATAATTTCGGGAAAAATTTGCGTAGCCCGACTGATAATATCTATGTGGCCATTAGTAACTGGATCAAAAGTGCCTGGATAAATTGCTTTTAATTTCATATCGGTTAAGACTAATTGCATATGCGAACAGTCTAGCGTATTGTAAGTTGAAAAACTACAAAAAATGGACTTGAGGTGAACATGAATAATTTTAACAATCTAATCATACTGCCTTTCTTTTTACTTACTGCATGTGCACCTCCGCGACCTGCGGCAGAATTGCCTGAAAATAAAGTGATGCCACTCGAACAACGTAAAGCAAAAACACAAACCGTTTCTTCTTGGGAAATTCGTGGTGCAATGGCTGCAAAAAATAAAGCGAAAGGATGGTCTACGGCAATGAACTGGATACAAAGTGGCCCAAGTACGTATCAAATTCGTTTAATGGGACCACTAGGAAGCAGAACAGTTCTGATTGACAAAAAAGGGAATACCATTACCTTCCAAGATGGGCCTAAAAAAATAACTTCTCATAATGCTGACGAATTACTTGCAGAGCAAACAGGAATCAAACTTCCTGTAAACAACCTTTATTATTGGGTAAGGGGCTTGCCTGCTCCTGGTCCAGTAGAAGCAGAGCACCATGATCAGTACAACCATCTAACCCAAATCAAACAAAGTGGATATACCATTAATTTTAACCAATATACTTCAGAAAAAGGAATCGACCTACCGAGCATGATTCACGTAGAGGGTAACGGAGTAACAGTTAAAGTTGTCATTAAAAAATGGACTGTATAAACATTATTATCTACCCGATTAGGCAAAATCCTAATCGGCAAATTACTTATCTTCTGTTTTTTTATTGCAGTTCATTCCAACACCATCTTGTACATAAGATATTAACTTTCCGATGTCAACCACCCATTTCACTTAAAATTTACAAAAAATTATTGATTTCAAAGTTGACATGTTCCCAAAACCACTGCAAAATACGCAACACATTTGCAGGGATGAACGCAAATTAAAGCATGGATGACTTAAAGAATCTGCAAATTTAGGGGTGTCGCCAAGCGGTAAGGCACAGGGTTTTGATCCCTGCATACCTAGGTTCGAATCCTAGCACCCCTGCCACTTTTCTTGTTGATTCAAGTAAACAGACAGCAGAAGATAACCTAGAAGGATGCGTTCTTGTAATGCTCAAATAATAATAATGTCTTTTTGGCTGTCTTCTGCTATGTGTTTAAGTTAAACGATTAACCGGGATCTAAGGCTTTTTACACATGTCCACAATGATGATTTTTGCCGGAAACGCAAATCCGGAATTAGCACGACAAATTTCCTCTCATCTGAAAATACCTATTGGTCACGCTACAGTTGCTACGTTTAGCGATGGAGAAACCATGATTGAAATTTTAGAAAACGTTCGTGGAAGAGACGTTTTTATTATTCAATCTACATGCGCTCCGTCGAATGATAATTTAATGGAACTATTAACCATGGCAGATGCATTGAGAAGATCTTCTGCTTCCAGAATTACTGCTGTAGTTCCTTATTTCGGATATGCCCGACAAGATCGACGTGTTCGTTCTGCTCGTGTACCGATTACTGCAAAAGTAGTTGCAGACATGATGGCATCTGTAGGGATTTGCCGCGTTCTTACTGTTGATTTGCATGCGGATCAGATTCAGGGCTTTTTCTACATGCCTGTAGATAACGTTTACGCTACCCCTATTCTTCTCGAAGACATAATGCAACAAAATCTGAAAAACATGATGGTTATTTCACCAGATGTCGGAGGTGTTGTCAGAGCTCGAGCAGTAGCGAAGAGACTAAATCATGCTGAATTATGCATCATTGATAAACGTCGCAATGGCCCTAATAAATCAGAAGTCATGCACATCATCGGTGAACCAGCAAATAAGAACTGCATCATTGTTGATGACATTGTAGATACTGCCGGAACGCTTTGCTCTGCAGCTCATGAGCTGAAGAAAAGTGGGGCGCATAGCGTCAGAGCATATATTACACACCCTGTATTATCTGGCCCGGCAATCAATAATATTAGGAACTCTGGGCTCGATGAAATCGTAGTTACTGACACCATTCCTTTGTCTGAAGAGGCACGTAAATGTGAAAAAATACGCGTAGTCAGTCTTTCTGATATGTTGGCGCAAGCAATCAAACGAGTAAACATCGAAGAGTCTGTTAGCTCGATGTTTGCTGAATAAGTAATCGTTCGCGCCCCTTGTAAAGGGGATCAAATAAAACAACTACCCCGCTCTGATTAAGTTCCGAATGTTAGTTGTAAGTGCTGCCAGAGTATGGCAATTGATTAAAATCAAATAAAAAAGGCTCTACACCAATTAAGGTGGCACTTTAATCAAATTAGTCTAGACTAAGTCATTGATTTAGCGAATAAAAGGAGATTAAAGTGCCGAAGTACAATCTTATCCTAAATTTACCTGGATTTTCCATAGTAAAAGTGAGCG
>JBOFJV010000046.1:0-5571 GCA_051657005.1 Legionella sp.
TAATGAAATTGTCTTGAGCCCATTGCCTTAGTAGGGCACGATGGGTTCTAAATGGGGGGTTGGCCAGGTGACTGGTTAACTCTACCAGCTATAAGGGAATAAATTCTTTGGTTTCTGTAGCTATGGCATTGAACAATCAACGTTAGAGTACAGTTTCTTTCACCCATGTACGTCACGCAGTGGCGTATAGGGGTGAGTAGTTACACTTAGGGAATATATTCAAAATCAGGAGCAGCTCGATAAAACGAGCGGTGCTGATGAGAAAGGTAATTTTTAAAGTTAGTTTGAACTAATCGCCGGTAGCCCTTGGGGCTGCTCACCACCGTCAAGCCACCTGCTTTGCGGGTGCGGTCTAACTTTTTGAGTGCTTTGGCACCGAATCCGGGGCCAGAACAGATCAACGATCAAACGATTAATGACATCAAATTGATGTGAAATCACGAGGCGCCGAATTTAAATCCATTAGTCATTAATAAAGCGCTGACCACTTTCACATGCGCGACTCAATACAATGTGGATCATAATAATATTTTGACGGTTATTGATTATTCATTGCCTTCAAATCAGAAACGTTTGTGGGTATTTGATATAAAAGAGAACAAATTATTATTTCATACCTATGTGTCGCATGGTATTAAATCAGGTCAGTTAATGACTACCTATTTTTCCAATAAATTTAATAGCAAGGCCAGCAGTATCGGCGTATATCAAACTTAACAAGCCTACTATGGACGCGATGGACTTTCATTGCGTTTGGATGGTTTAGACAGAAGCTTTAATGATAATGCTTCTGGGCGTTCTGTAGTGATGCATTCTGGCTGGTATGTTGAAGAACGGTTTATTAAAAAATACGGTCGACCATGGCGTAGTTGGGGGTGTACGGCCCTTCCTTTAGAAAACTCGCAAGCGATTATCAACACAATTAAAGATAAGTCGTTGTTAGTTATTTATTATCCTAACGATGCATGGTTTACTAAATCAATATTTTTGAATTGCGATAAATCTACGGTGCCTCAATATGCGGCTAATCCAGCTGGACAAATACCTCTTACTGTTCCAGATGATCATCGCGATGCAATTTTATTTGTAGGGAGTGGCTATAAATGGGATAAACATGCTGAAACCAGACCCGTCGCCGTAATTTCCGCGGATGCATACGAACGTATATTCCATAATGCAGCGCCATTGACACGGATGTTGCGTCGTCAAATCAATAATGAAGAATACATCGCGTTAAGCACGTCGGAGCTGAGCTATTTGGCAAATAATAGCAAGGCAGGTACCCTGGAGCAGGATAATGGCATCAATGCAATTTATTTTGTAATCCCGACGCTTCAAGTTGTTCGCGGCGGTTATTATGAGACACAGATGCAGATTGTTAATCTGGGTAAGATTAAAGAGGTAAAAATTAACGGTGCTGCGAATCGAGAAAATGCGCCCTCGAACAGTTATACGATTTATTTTGAAGGCAAGCCTGCAGTCAATTTAAATGCCAGTAATGAATTTATTCGTTGGGTGGGCTTGTAAAGAGTATCTTTCACTGACCTAGCCCAACTATTTCTTCTCCACATCGCTTAAACTTATACTTCTATGCCCCGCGGCTGCGGGGCATAGGTGGGAAAACATTACTATTTTGATTCGCTTTCGAATCTTCTAGCTCAAGCCACATAGCATTTAATATAGCAAAACAACAGGCTAAACCTGTACCCAAAATCCACGAAAAATACCACATCATAACCTCCTAATAAGCAGTATCTTGATTTTTAATGATTGTTTCTTCAGTTATTTTTCCGCGTAATACGCGATAAACCCAGGCGGTATAAAGAAAAATAAGGGGGAGCAGAATCACTGTAGCAGTCAACATGACAAACAAAGTGAGCTGACTGGATGAGCTATCCCATACGATTAAGCTTTGCTCTGGATTGGTTGACGAGGGCAATATAAACGGAAACATGCTCACACCCACTGTAGCAATAATTCCTGCAATCGAAAACGCACTGCAAACAAAAGCAGTTTTAGTCTTCCTGGCAAGAACGAACGCCAACAACGCGCCTAAAATACCGATACCGGGAGCCAATAAAGTAAGTGGCATAGTACGGTAATTAGAAAACCATGCATCTGCGTGCACGATAACTGTTTTGTAATGCGGATTCGATGGACCATTGGGATCGATAACACTCGTTATGCTATACCCATCAACACCGAAATGAAGCCAAACACCACCGGCAATAAAGACTAATACTGACAATAAGGCGCATATTTTTCCTGCTTTCATTGCTCTATGCTGCAATACAGCTTCTGTTTTTTGGTTCAGAAAAAAGGCACCGTGCGTGGCTAGCATCAATACAGATAATACACCACATAACAGAGCAAAAGGGTTGAGCAAGCTAATGAAACTGCCGGTATAAAATGCGCGTAAGTACTCATCAAAATGAAAGGGAACCCCTTGCAATACATTGCCTATTGCGACCCCAAATATTAATGCAGGGACAAAACCACCTACAAATAATACACAATCCCAAAAGGAGCGCCATCGAGGATTAACAAGCTTGGAGCGGTATTTAAATCCCACCTGGCGTAAAATTAAAGAAAGTAAAACCAAGAACATAGCCATATAAAATCCAGAAAAGGACAAGCCATATAAAGCAGGCCACGCCGCAAAAATTGCACCGCCACCAAGAATAAACCACACTTGGTTGCCTTCCCATGTTGGTGCAATGCAATTGATTAAGACGCGTCGCTCCATGTCATTTTTTGCAAGCCAGGGCAGCCACATTGCAACACCTAAATCAAAACCATCCATGATCGCAAAGCCAATCAGTAACACACCTAGCAAAAGCCACCATATAATTCGTAATGTTTCATAATCCAAAGGCATCGAAAGTCTCCTAGTGAGCTATGTTATCAGGGCCAAGACGGATGTACTTAACCATCAAGTAGAGTTCAACTATGGCAAGAACGGTATAAAAGACAATAAAGCCGGTTATTGACGTCATGACTTGATCTGTACTTAAGGAAGATGTTCCCATTGCCGTGGGTAATATATCTTGAACGACCCAGGGCTGGCGTCCGTACTCTGCAACAACCCATCCAAGTTCTGCTGCAATCCAGGGAAGAGGCAATGACCAGAACGCCATACGCAAATACCAACGGGTAGTATGTAATTTGCGTTTCATGGAGAGATAAAAGCCTGTAGCAAATAAGAGGATGAAGAAAAATCCACAAGCTACCATAATGCGGAATGAGAAAAATAAAGGCACCACTTTGGGTTTGAGATCATGTGCCGCTTGATTAATTTGTTCCTCAGTGGCATCAACAACTTTTGCAGTATATTTTTTTAACAACAAACCGTAACCCAAATAGTGATTATGTGCAGTAAAATCGGCTTTTGCTTGTTCATCATTTGGATTTTTTTGTAATCGTGTTAATGCATCGTAGGCTAACATTCCTTCCTTGATGCGTTCTTTACCCTGTTCCATAAGCTCAACAATACCCTGAAGGGGTTCGCTTATAGAACGTGTTGCAATTATGCCCAACACATAAGGAATGTTGATGGCATAGTCTATTGTCATAGTTTGTTCGTTGGGAATGCCAAAAACAGTAAGGCCTGCTGGTGCCTCTTCTGTATGCCACATTGCTTCGATTGCTGCAAATTTCATTTTTTGATTTTCATTATCAAGACGACCGCTTTCATCACCTAAAACAACAACAGCGAGTGCTGAGGCCAATCCAAAACTAACCGCAACAGTCATAGAACGCTTGGCGAAATCGATATTTCTACCGCGCAGTAAAAAATAAGCGCTAATGGATAAGATAAAAATAGAACCAGTGACATAGCCAGCACTGATCGTATGGACAAATTTAGCTTGAGCTACTGGGTTCAACATCACGGCTGCAAAATCGGTAACTTCCATGCGCATCGTATGAAAATTAAATGCAGCGCCAACAGGATTTTGCATCCAGCCATTGGCAATTAAAATCCATAATGCCGAGAGATTGGTACCTAAAGCCAGTAACCAAGTACAAAACATATGCTGCAAACGACTTAATCGATCCCAACCAAAGAAAAATAGGCCCACAAAGGTTGCTTCTAAAAAGAACGCCATAAGTCCTTCAATAGCCAAAGGCGCCCCAAACACATCGCCAACATAATGTGAGTAATAAGCCCAATTGGTCCCGAATTCAAACTCCATCGTTAAGCCGGTAGCAACACCTAAAACAAAGTTAATTCCAAAGAGAATTCCCCAATATCTAACCATTTTTCGCCAAATATCACGTCCAGTCATCACATAGATTGTTTCCATAATTGCTAAAAGCAACGACAGACCTAACGTTAGTGGGACAAAAAGAAAATGATAAAGCGCCGTTAGAGCAAATTGTAAACGGGAAAGATCAACCAGCTCACTACCAGGAATCATTGCTCACCTCACATATGATGGATTGATAAAAATTCTTGTCAAACCTCTGTTTTATTTTTCAGAATATGGCACGTTATTTTTTTGTACGGAGCCTAACAGCCATTGTTCAGTATTTAGGTACGGTTTTCCTGTATTTTTAAAACAAATTAACCATAATAAAATCAATAGGGTAAACTTGATAATTAGAGTAACTAAGATATCACGAGTCAGTGGTTTTAGCATAGGTTTCACCTCTCTTTAATAGGGACTAAGAAAGATTCTGCAAGGGGAAAAGGTAAAAGGTCAACCTATACTCAACTACGACAGTTCGACCACAATCCAATATCTCCCGTGCTCAATACGACAAAAGATTTTTGCATGGGCGCTATCACAAACTGACAAATCAAAGTGATACTGGTATCCAAAATCAATCCATGCTACCCCATTCAAGAGAGAATCTATTATTTCCTTTTATTCAACGTATTGCAATGAGTTTTCAGTAGTCATTGTAATAGTAACAAAATATTGACGCTATCTCTATTTTGAAAACCGTTTTACGCTATAATTTAAGACAAGGACAATTAAATTAGGACATTTATCATGAGCAAAAATACAATGAAGCGAGCCATAGGTACAGCAGTTCTTGCTCTTGGTCTATTGACTTCGGGAGTGAGCTTTGCACATGGCGGCGGCGGTGGCGGTTGGCATGGCGGTGGTTGGCACGGTGGTGGCTGGAATGGTGGCTATTATGGAGGTTGGGGTGGCTGGGGCTGGGGCCCTGGTGTGGTTGTTGGCTTTCCTGACGACGATTATTATGCACCTGCATGCCAAACCATTCGTGTTTGTAACTCTTACGGTCATTGCTGGTTACAAGATTCGTGTTATTAAGTAAAGCAATGAAAACCAATTAAACCTTAAGTTTAGGGCTTGGGTTTTTTTATTTTTAATGAAATAGGTAACTACTCACCCCTATACGTCACTGCGTGACGTACAGGGGTGAAAGAAACTGTACTCTAACGTTGATTGTTCAATGCCATAGCTACAGCAACCAAAGGATTTATTCCCTTATTTTGCATAGTTTGTAAATAACTGGAAATGCGACAATAAGCCTGGGCATCTTTTTCTGTTCTGAAGCAACCCGATACCTTCTGTTTAACCTTTCCCATGCGCAAAT
>JBOFJV010000047.1:0-13392 GCA_051657005.1 Legionella sp.
GGAATCACAGAAGGGTTTCATCGTAAAATGAAACTAATTCAGCGAAGAGCTTATGGTTTTAGAAAATTTGAAAATTACAGAGTGCGTGTTAAGGTGCTCTGTGGGTGATTAGAGCTGCCACCTTAAATGGGAAAGAGCCAAATTTTATTTGATTTTAATATTTGGTGAAGGGTATGTATTTGTTAAAATACATGCTTTAAAATACTTTGGTACCTAGGGTGGGACTCGAACCCACACGGTGTCACCACCACCGGATTTTGAATCCGGCGCGTCTACCAATTCCGCCACCAAGGCATTTGAGCGGCCATTATAACAAAGAAATAAATTCTAACAATGGGTTTAATGTATTATTATTGAAAAATAATGTGTTTATTGATGTGGGAGCTATGAAGAGCTGTTATTTTATTCTTTTGGGACTTTTGCTTAGCCAATTAAGTGTACAAAGCCACGCTACACTATGCCCTGATCCGAATACAACTTCTTTAAAATGGGGCATTCCACCAGAGCCATGGACTGAAAATCCTTTCTCCACCAATCGTCCTCAAGGAGAAGCGAATACCCAGTTCGTTCGCGTTAATATTTTAGTTGCTGAATATGGACGTGGTGTCCTCTGTACCTATAGGAACTCGGTGGGGGAGTATGCCATCTGGTGGCAAGTCTCTACTAAAATTCCTTCCCGTATGGATTACAATTGGATAAAGACACTTGGTGGTTTTGTATGTACTCAATGTTTGGAACAATGTTCGTTTTTTACCGCGTGAATCCCCAAGGATGGTTTTAAGAATAGGTGCAGCGTCGCACTATTTAAATTTTGCATCGCTGCCTTAGCGGTGTGTCTCAAGCTACAATTACCATTAAATGCGATCTTCTGTGATATCAATCATCATTTGTAGTGATTTTTTGGCGTTATCAATAACCCATTGTTGATCTTTTTCAGGTAGTCTGTTCCTGCTTCCGGTAAATTCATTGACTACGTCACCGGGTTTTACTTCATTGTAGGACATGGTTTTTCCCTGCCTTAATAAATCCACTAGTGCAACCAAATGCGGTGGATCGTTTCGTGACATGGTAGCACAACCACAACCTATATCTTTTTCATGTTCTTTTTTAGGTGCTTCGGCCAGATTGACAACTTCAATATTGAGGCTCTTACAATGCTGCTTCAAATTTTCTACCATATGATTTTCAGTGCCAATTGCATAGCGTTTGGTTTTGGCACGATCATGAACAACATAATCCCAGATAAAGGCCGTAGATCCAGAATGTTTGGCTACTTTAATCACGGAATTTCGGCATTCAGGATGTACGATGGTGGTATATCCTTGATGATGCCAATAATCGCACATTTCAGGTTGGTAATGGGTATGGACGGCGCACTGGCTTGCGAATAAAATGAGTTCGGCATCATCAAATTGTTTTAAGGTTTTTTGATCTTGCGCCGCGAGAGAATATTGGGCTCCTGCAGTTCCACCAGGCCAGTAAGCGAGATTTTTGATTCCTAACCAATAGGCGATATTTTCCCCCATATGTTGATCGGGAATAAAGAGGATTTTTTTATTTTGTTTTTGTGCCCATTGAACTATTTTTTTAACATTAGAGCTCGTACAAACAGCACCATCTTGCGCACCTGTCATCGCTTTGACACGACCCGATGTATTCATGTAACACACGGGTAAAATATTTTCAGCACCATAGCGTTCATTTAAATCAAGAAAGGCCGGTTCAACCATAAAATCTTTGGCCAGCATTTCCATGGTACATCCTGATTTAGGATTCGTGATATAAACCTGTTGATTGTCATTGGCTAAGATGCTGATTGATTCAGCCATAAAATGTACTGCTGATTCTATAATTACTGATTTTTCAGGATGCTCTGCTGCCATCAAGGCTAACTGATAAGAATCACCAATAAGTCCACCAAATTGCTCCACCAGGCGGACAATATCGCCTCCCATGTAATAATGGGCTAAAAGCAACAATTGGTTACCAAAATGATCCTGGGCTTTTTTGAGATAGGGCGTCATCCAGGTTAAGACTGTTGTAAGTTTGCGATCTGGCAATGCCTGGTATTCTTGAGCATAGGGAATAAAATCTTCTTGGTACCAATCTATAGGGTAATCACTCTGGCAAATGCTCATATCATTTCTGACATGCATTAATGTTGTTTCTGGTGTGTAAAGCGTAGAATTTTTAAACATCTGTTTTGCCTCAAAACGTTTTCTAATAAACAGTCTGGGTGAAACAAAGCATAACCCAGGTAGAGTCTGAGCTCTTTTCTCGACTCACTCAGACAAAATATTTATTCTGGTGAAATATCCAGCAGTCCAAGTTTCGCAATACTTTCTTGTGCCTTAGCATTTTTATTTGGATAATCTTCACGGAAATGGCCGCCACGCGATTCACGTCGTGCCAGTGCAGCTCTTACAATTAGCTCAGCGTTGAGAATTATATTTCTTAGTTCAATAAAATCTCGAGTAATGCTGTGTTTCCAGTAATACTCTTCAATTATTTTCTTTCGCTTCATAATTAATTGTAGCAGATCTTCAAGACCTGCCTCAGTTCGTACAATTCCTGCATAAGAAGTCATTTCTCCTCTTAAGCCTCGCCATTGAGCATTAATTTGACTTGCTCGTCGAGTGTTCACCTCGCCTGGTGCACTCCAATTAGGAATATGTTCGGTATATTTCCATGGTGCTGAAATGTCTTTTAAGGTACAACGCGCAGCATTGGAACCCATCACTAATGCTTCAAGCAGTGAGTTACTTGCAAGACGGTTTGCGCCATGCAAGCCACAAAAGGCCACCTCACCTATAGCATACAGACGTTTTAAATCCGTACGCCCATCAATATCAGTCAATACACCTCCACATTGATAATGGGCTGCTGGAACAACAGGAATCATGTCCTGGCTCATCTCAATACCTATAGACAGGAGGGTAGAGTAAATTTGTGGAAAACGTTTTGTGAGCAACTCTTTAGATTGATGCGTAATGTCGAGATAAACATAGCCTGTTTGGCTGCGTTCAATTTCACTAAAAATCGCACGTGCGACGACATCACGCGTTGCAAGCTCCATTTGCTCTGGGGCGTAGTCTTTCATAAAACGCGCACCTGTATCCGCGTTTTTGAGTAAAGCACCTTCACCACGCACTGCTTCTGAAATCAAGAAATTATTTAAAGCATGATGATGTAATAAAGTCGGATGAAATTGATAAAACTCCATATTGCCAACACGTGCTCCAGCACGATAAGCCATGGCAACTCCGTCTCCAGTAGCAACCATAGGATTTGTCGTATATCTGTAGGTCTTGCCTGCACCTCCAGTGGCTAATACGACACAGCTTGCTAAAAAAGTATGAATTCGATTTGCGGTGCAATCCAAGATGTATGCACCTAAAACTTCGCTTTGAATATCAGTACGATGTGGATGGTAATGAGTAATTAAATTGACGGCAACATGATGTTCAAAAAATTGAATTTGGGGCTGTTGCTGCGCGATTTGATTCATCGTTTGAATGACTGACAAACCGGTTTGGTCGCCACAATTAAAAATACGGCGATGCGAATGTCCACCTTCTTGTGCTAGATTAAAATGACCATCGCTGTCTTGTTTAAAATGAACATTATATCGGCTCAGTTGTTTTATCATGTCCGGGCCTTGGCGAATAATAAATTCTACCGCAGGCTGATAGCAAAGCCCATCTCCAGCAATCAGTGTATCTGAAATATGTGATTCTAAAGAGTCTTCTGGACTAAAAACAGAAGCAATCCCTCCTTGAGCGTAACGACTGTTGCATTCAATTGCTTCGGCCTTGCTGATTAACGCAATTTTTAAATGCGGTTGCAGGATTATAAGCTGCAAACAATAGTGCAAACCTGCAAGACCAGTACCGATAACAAGAACATCAAACTCAAAGGTTTGTCCTTGCTGCGATAGGGTGTTGGTCATAGAAAAGCCTTTACTAACTGGGTTGCAAGACCAGTATAATTTTCCGGTGTCAGTTGCAAGAGTTGCTCTTTAGCCTTTTCTGGAATGGATAGCCCTTTAATAAACTGCTTCAGATTTTCTTCATCAATACCTTGCCCACGCGTTAAGGCTTTTAATTGTTCATATGCATTAGGCACATTATAACGGCGCATGGTGGTTTGCACTGCCTCAGCCAATACCTCCCAATTTGATTTTAAATCTTCTTCAAGTGCGTATTTGTTGATTTGCAGTTTGTCATTTCCTTTAGCCAGAGAGAGATAAGCAATGAGGCTGTAGGAAAACGCCATGCCGATGTTGCGCAATACTGTGGAATCCGATAAATCGCGTTGTAAACGTGATTGGGTCAGTTTATTGGCAAAATGAATAAATAGGGCATTCGCCATACCTAGGTTTCCTTCTGCGTTTTCAAAATCAATAGGATTCACTTTATGCGGCATGGTTGAAGAGCCAACCTCTTCGGCAACCGTTTTTTGTTTAAAGTAACCGAGAGAAATATAACTCCAGACGTCTTGCGTGTAATCCAGTAAAATATTATTAATGCGAAGCATAATTTGTGATACTTCTGCTAACCCATCATGAGGCTCGATTTGTGTAGTGTAGGCATTAAAAGATAAACCTAAAGAAGTAACAAAATTAGCACAATGTTTACGCCAATCCACTTCTGGGTAGGCTACTACATGGGCATTATAATTACCAACAGCTCCATTAAATTTTCCAGGAACCAATACTTCTGCCAATTGTTGTTGTGGCCTTTTGAGGCGTGCAACAAAATTGACTAACTCTTTACCCATAGTTGTTGGTGTTGCAGGCTGACCATGGGTTCTTGAGAGCATGGGTACATCGGCATGCTGTTTTCCAAGTAACGTAATACCGCCCATGATTTCAGCAAGCGTTGGTTGAATCACTTGAGCAATGGCTTGTTTTACCATTAAAGCATAAGCTAAATTGTTGATGTCTTCTGAGGTGCACGCAAAATGAATAAATGCAGTAATTGCCTTCAGATGATCATTCTGTTGGAATTTTTCTTTCAAATAATATTCGATTGCTTTAACGTCGTGGTTCGTCTGCTTTTCAAATTCTTTGATTTTAATCGCTTCATTTTCATCAAAACGCGCAATAATCTCATTAAGAAAATCAGTCGCTTCTTGATCCAATGGGGGTACTTCAGGAATAGCATCATTAGCGGCCAATGATTCAATCCAGCGAATTTCTACGGTCAAGCGATAGAAAATTAAGGCAAATTCACTAAAATAAGGACTCAGAGCCCGTGTTTTATTGATGTAACGTCCGTCAATTGGAGAGATGGCATTTAAAGCAGTAAGAGTCATAAGTAACTAGCCCTGATAATAAAGCATATATGATAGTAGATGCGAGCCCAGATGTGAATTAAATAATAAGCAAAAGTTCTCATTCACATGTCTCTACATTTTCAGTAGAATGATTATCATTTTATGCAAGCGGGGTGGTTATGGCGGTTAAAACACATATTATTGATTTAGCACATCTTGGCATGAGCGATCTAGAGCATGTGGGTGGAAAAAATGCGTCACTTGGAGAAATGATCAGTCATTTATCCTCAGCTGGTGTTGCTGTTCCTGGTGGTTTTGCAACTACTGCTGATTCATTTAGAGAGTTTTTATTTCAAGACAATCTGGATAAAAAAATCTATACAAAATTAAAGTCTTTAAATACAGACGACGTCAATCAATTAGCTGTTGTGGGTAAAGAAATCAGAGAAATGGTTGTGAAGGCGCCTTTTACTTCTGAATTTGAGAGCGCAGTGCGGACCGCCTATGCAAAACTGTCTCAATCAATAGGCCATGATAATTTCAGCGTGGCAGTTCGCTCTTCCGCAACCGCCGAAGATTTACCTGACGCATCGTTTGCTGGCCAACAAGAAACCTTTTTAAATGTGAAAGGAATTGATGCGGTTTTACTTTCAATAAAACATGTGTTTGCGTCATTGTTTAATGATAGAGCGATTGCATATCGTACACATAATCAATTTGAGCATCACGATGTTGCTTTATCAGCTGGCATTCAACAGATGGTGCGTAGTGATCTTGCGGTGAGTGGCGTTCTGTTTACTATGGATACTGAATCTGGCTTTGATCAGGTCGTATTTATCACGTCCTCTTATGGTTTGGGAGAAATGGTAGTACAAGGAGCGGTTAATCCGGATGAATATTATGTCCATAAACCCGGTCTTCAGGCAGGAAAGACAGCTATCCTTCGTAAAAATCTAGGCAGTAAAGCGTTGAAAATGGTTTATTGTGATGATCCCGGCAAACAAGAGCGTGTTAAAATAGTAGATGTAGATCCTAAAGAGCGCTTGTTATTTTCTTTAACTGCACATGAAGTAGAAAGCTTGGCACGTCAAGCCATGATCATTGAGAGGCATTATGGTCGGCCAATGGATATCGAATGGGCTAAGGATGGTTTAAATGGGCAGCTGTATATTTTACAAGCTCGTCCTGAAACAGTAAAAAGTCGTGACAACAAACAAATATTAGAACGTTATACACTGCAACAAAAAGGAGAGGTCCTGGCTGAGGGACGTAGCATTGGTCAACGTATTGGTCAGGGGAAGGCTAGAATTATTCATGATGTCAGTGAGATGGACCGCGTGCAACCTGGTGATGTATTGGTTTCCGATATGACTGATCCGGATTGGGAGCCGGTAATGAAGCGTGCATCAGCAATTGTAACCAATCGCGGAGGCCGAACCTGTCATGCGGCAATTATTGCGCGTGAATTAGGTATTCCTGCTGTAGTTGGTTGTGGTGATGCAACTAAAACCATACGCGATGGGGATGAGGTCACTGTGAGTTGTGCTGAGGGCGACAATGGTTATGTTTATTCTGGTTTGTTGCCGTATGAAAAAGTTCATCTTGATGTGGAAAACATGCCTGAATTACCTATGAAGGTGATGTTAAACGTAGGTAACCCTGAGCGGGCGTTTACTTTTCAATCGATTCCAAACTCAGGAATTGGATTGGCACGTTTGGAGTTTTTAATTTCCAATACGATTGGTATTCATCCACGGGCATTGCTTGATTTTGACGGTCTGCAAGACAAAGAGTTGAACCAATTTATTTCAGAAAAAACAGCTGCTTATGCTTCTCCAGTTGAATATTACATTGAACGTTTGAAAGAGGGGATGGCGACCATTGCAGCTGCGTTTTATCCTAAACCAGTAATTGTGCGCTTATCTGATTTTAAATCCAATGAATATGCTAATCTGGTTGGTGGTTCTTTGTATGAACCGCACGAAGAAAATCCAATGTTAGGTTTTAGAGGCGCATCGCGCTATGTTTCAGAATCGTTTGCAGAGTGCTTTGCATTGGAATGTAAAGCAGTGCGACGTGTTCGAGAAGATATGGGGTTAACCAATGTAGAAGTGATGATCCCCTTTGTAAGAACAGTGTCAGAAGCCCGCGATGTCATTCACGTGTTAAAGCAACATGGGCTTGAGCGTGGAAAACACGGTTTGCGCGTGATTATGATGTGTGAATTGCCTTCAAATGCTTTGTTGGCTGACCAGTTTCTAGAGTATTTTGATGGCTTTTCTATTGGCTCGAATGATTTAACTCAATTGACCTTAGGTTTAGATAGAGATTCTGGATTGGTTGCTGCACAGTTTGATGAGCGTAATGATGCAGTGAAAGCTTTATTACACATGGCCATTTCCGCATGCAAAAAATCAAACAAATATATAGGGATTTGTGGCCAAGGACCATCAGATCATCAAGATTTTGCCCAATGGCTAATGAACGAGGGGATCGATAGTGTCTCGCTAAATCCAGATTCTGTTTTAGAGACCTGCTTGTTTTTGGCAAAACAGTAAAAGTAATTTTAATTGTAGCCTGGGTGAAGCGAAGCGTAACTCGGGTTTCTAATGTGTGATAGGGAAAGAAAGTTGACTATGGCTGTGAACTTTATCCACTGGTTATGCGTCGTTTCACCCAGGCTACGTTCTCCATTTTTAAATGTGATAGATGAGGTATAAAACGGTAATGCAGCGCTCTAAATGGTGGTTTCTTTTGGCAGGCCTCTGTCCCGCTTTGGTTTTTGCATCTGGTGAACCAGTACATGTTGATCCGGTGGCATTTGCATTGCTTGGTGTGACGACTATTTTTTTCTTTGCAATTATTGGTCGTTATACAGCCAGACGTTTCAACCAACCCAGCGTTCTAGGTGAATTGTTAATGGGAATTTTAATTGGCAATTTATTCTATTATTACGGATTTCCACTGGCTATTTTATTGCGAGAAGGTGCATCTGTTTTTGATGTGATTCGAGAGGTACTTGGAGGGAGCCCTTTAAATCAGGCCGCGCAATCTGTTGTCCATAACCCTGATTATGCGCAGCAATTGATTTCTGCTTTGAGTGGACCTCATGGAGCTGATTTTTTAAAAATTGCCTACATTGTTGATATCTTCTCACGCTATGGCGTTATCTTTTTACTCTTTATGGTCGGCTTGGAAAGCTCAATACACGAGATGAAACATACAGGACGTGATTCTCTTTTTGTGGCTTTGATAGGGGTGATAGCCCCCATGTTTTTAGGTTTTTTTATTGCATATTACTTAATGCCTACAGAGTCTTATCAAGCTGATTTATTTATTGCAGCCACATTGAGTGCAACCAGTATCGGAATTACTGCCAGAGTGCTTAGCGAAATGAAAAAATTACGCACCAGAGAAGCACGAACTATTTTAGGCGCAGCCATGTTGGATGATGTATTGGGGTTGATTATTCTTGCGGTAGTCAGTTCATTGGTGATTAGTGGTGCGGTCGATTGGATGGTTTTGGCGCGTATTCTTGTCAGCGCCATTTTATTTTTTGCAGGAACTTTATTTTTAGGACCAATTATTTTACGCCGAGCCATTCATTTTTTTCGTTTTCTCGAGCCATGGGAAGCAAAATTATTTATTTCCTTTCTCTTTATTATGATTCTTTCTTGGTTGGCATCAGTAATTCAACTGGCAACAATTATTGGTGCGTTTACCGCAGGAGTTATTCTTCATGATGACTATTTCGATGGTCTTACTCTAAGTCAGACAGAGAGTCGTAGTATTTATCATCTATTATCGCCTCTGGAGTCGATATTGGCTCCAATGTTTTTTATTGTAATCGGTATCCAAGTGAAATTAGAATGCTTTTATCATTGGAATGTTGTGATTTTGGCCAGTGGTTTAATTTTGGCTGCAGTAGTTGGGAAGTTACTTTGTGGCTATGGAGCATGTGCGAAAAATACTGATCGATTGCTTATTGGTATTGGCATGCTGCCTCGTGGTGAGGTAGGATTGGTTTTTGCTTCCATCGGTCAGACTTTAGGTGTTATTTCAGATGAGTTGTTTTCAGCTATTGTTTTAATGGTCATGGTAACCACTTTTATTGCTCCTCCTTTATTGAAGGCGCGTTATACAATGAGGGACAGGAGAGTAACTAATGAATAAAATTTTTTTACAAGCTGAATCAGATGTGACTCGTGCGTTGGATGAAGATATTGGTAATGGTGATGTCACTGCAGCGTTATTACCTAATACTCTTGAAGTCAAAGCAGAAATTATTTCTCGAGAACCTATGGTAGTTTGTGGCCAACCTTGGGTCAATGAGGTATTTAAGCAAGTCGATGAGCGAATCAAAGTGGATTGGAAGGTTGCTGAGTGTGATTGGTTGGCTACTCCATTAACTTTATGTACTGTGTATGGATCGGCACGCAGTATTCTTACCGCGGAGCGTACCGCGCTTAATTTTTTACAAATGCTTTCAGCTACTGCAACACAAACTTATGATTACGTGCAAAAATTACGCGGTACTCAAACGCAACTATTAGATACACGTAAAACGTTCCCCGGATTGAGAGTTGCACAAAAGTATGCGGTGACTTGTGGTGGTGGGGTGAATCATCGTATGGGACTTTATGATGCTTTTTTAATTAAAGAAAACCATATCAAAGCATGTGGCTCCATAGCAAAGGCTGTTAGTCTGGCGAGGCAAGCCCATAAAAATATTTTAGTAGAGGTTGAGGTTGAAACGTTAGATGAATTGCGTGAAGCGATTTGCGCTCATCCAGATCGAATTATGTTGGATAATTTCAGTCATGATATGCTTGAAAAGGCAATACGGTTAAATCAACCTAAGCATTGTTCTTTAGAGGTTTCTGGAGGAGTTACGCTGGAAAATATTGCAGATGTGGCTAAATTAGGAGTTGATTTCATTTCTGTAGGCGCGATTACTAAATCAATTCAAGCCATAGACTTAAGTTTACTTATTAGGAATACTTTATGATGCCAATTATCGTTTTTACTGGTGGAGGTACAGCAGGACATGTGGCACCTAACATGGCGTTGATCGAGGAGTTTAGGCATAAAGGTTGGGAAATTTCGTATATTGGGTCTGCGGATGGTATTGAAAAGCAGATGATCCAACCGCTAAAAATTCCATTTTATGGTATCAGCAGCGGTAAATTACGACGTTATTTAAGTATAAAAAACTTGTTTGACCCTTTTAAGATTGTATTAGGTATTATTCAGTCATTTTTCCTGCTCTATAAATTGAAACCTGATGTTGTTTTCTCTAAAGGTGGTTTTGTTGCATTTCCAGTAGTAGTGGGGGCATGGTTTAATCGAATCCCAGTTGTGGCGCATGAGTCAGATATGAGCCCAGGACTGGCTAATCGACTTTGTTTTCCATTCGTCAATAAAATTTGCCTTACTTTTAAAGCAGGACAAGCGTATTTTAAAAAACAAGATAAAATAGCGGTAACAGGTACTCCTATTCGCGAGCAATTATTTGCTGGAAACAGTACTCGCGGACTTGAAGTATGTGGATTTAACTCAGAGAAACCCTGTCTTCTGGTGATAGGTGGCAGTTTAGGGGCTGGGTCTGTAAATCGCACTATTCGCGAAGCACTTCCTCAGCTTACCAAAGAATATCAAGTGATTAATTTATGCGGAAAGGGAAAATTGGATTCCTCATTAAATGACTTGCCAGGATACAAACAATTTGAATATGCGAACGAAGAGTTAGCTGATTTTTTTGCTGCAGCCTCGGTTGTTATTTCACGAGCAGGAGCTAACTCTCTGTATGAGATATTGTCTTTGGGGAAACCGCATATTTTAATTCCTCTGTCCGCAGAGGTCAGCAGAGGCGATCAAATTCAAAATGCGAAATACTTTCAGGAGTTAGGCATTAGTTTAGTGATTGAAGATAAGTCTTTAAATGTGGCCACTTTATTAAAGACTTTGCATGATCTGGAACAGGATAAGAGCATTATTAATAATAAAATCAAGGCATTAAATATTAAATCTGCTACGGAGCAAATTGTGACTATCATTGAGGAGCAAGTTCATGTTCAATCCACAAGCGCTGTATGATTTTGTATGCCAACAATGGCAAGAAGAGATTATTCCGAGTTTATGTGAGTACATAAAAATCCCTAATAAATCGCCTCATTTTGATGCCAAATGGCAAGAACATGGATTAATGGAACAAGCGGTGGAGCACATTGCCAATTGGTGCAAAAGCCATGCGCCCACAGGAATGCGATTAGAAGTCATGAGACTGGAAGGACGAACTCCGTTAATCCTCATGGAAGTGCCTGGTGATGTTGATGAAACGGTTTTGTTATATGGACATCTTGATAAGCAACCTGAAATGTCAGGATGGGATGAGGATTTACATCCTTGGCGGCCGGTATTAAAAGATGGCAGGCTTTATGGGCGAGGCGCTGCTGACGATGGGTATTCAGTTTATGCATCACTTACTGCAATTAGAGCATTACAAGAACAAGGTTTAGCCATTCCGCGCTGTGTTTTAATTATTGAAGCATGCGAAGAGAGTGGCAGTTATGATCTTCCTTTCTATATTGAGCTACTCCAGGAGCAAATTGGAAAACCTAAATTGGTGATTTGTCTTGATTCTGGAGCAGGAAATTACGAGCAATTATGGATGACTACTTCTTTGCGTGGCAATGTAGTAGGGGAGCTATCTGTTGAACTCATTCGTGAAGGTGTTCATTCAGGATCAGCAAGTGGCATTGTTGCAGACAGTTTTCGTGTTTCCCGACACTTAATCAGTCGTATTGAAGACGAGGATTCAGGAGAGGTGAAATTACCTGAGTTGTACTGTGATATTCCTGAAGAAAGGAAAAAACAAGCCGATTATTGTGCTCAAGTACTGGGTGATTTAATTTATACTGAATTTCCATGGCATGATGGGGTTGAGCCAGTAATACATGACAAACAGCAACTGATATTAAATCGAACCTGGCGTCCTGTTTTAACTGTAACTGGAGCAGATGGACTTCCCTCTATAGCAGATGCTGGAAATGTTTTACGCCCCAAAACCGTGCTTAAGCTCTCCATGCGGTTGCCTCCGCTCGTTAATCATAAAATTGCTGCAACAGCTATTCATAATGCTCTATTAGAAAATCCTCCGTATCATGCAAAAATAAACTTTAATATAGGCGATGGATCACAAGGCTGGAATGCACCGCAGCTTTCTTCCTGGCTTGAAAATGCTGCTGATGCAGCATCGATGGCCTATTACGGCAAACCCGCTGCGTATATAGGAGAAGGCGGGACGATTCCCTTTATGGGCATGCTGGGAGAAAAGTTTCCTAATGCGCAATTTATGATTACTGGTGTTTTAGGGCCACATTCAAATGCTCATGGTCCCAATGAATTTCTGCATTTGGATATGGTTAAGAAATTGACGGCATGCGTTGCCTATGTTCTTTATCATGTGAACTAATTCGAACGACTCGTTTTTAAATTGTATTGTGGCATTTAGCCGCAATACAATCCCCGCGAAAATTTAAAAAATATCTCGACAGTGATGGTAAATATTGTGATACTTTCAACGGCTCTGGAACGAGCCATATAGTCCAACAATTAGGAGAAAAAATATGAAAGCAAACATTTTTGCTGCTGCATTATCATTGTCTGTAATTGCCTATTCAAGTCATGCAATTACGTCTAAAAAGTCGTTCTACCCAAAACAAGCCCCAGTTGTTATTCATAAAATTGATCTAAACACGGCAGATTTAACAACACTTCCTGGTTCGGTTAAAGGAATTGGAAGAAAACGGGATGAATCAATCATTGCGTACCGAAAAGGTCATAATGGGTTTTAATCTATAGAAGAGCTTGCTGAAGTTAGGGGATTAGGACAGCATTTTGTTGAAGTAAATCGTGATAAATTACATTTGGTATTTGTTGTGAATAGAACACAATAATGCCAGACGATTTTTTGTACATACTCTAAATTCCCCGCAAACGTTCACCTAATGGCGTAACTTAAATGATACTTGTAGCCTGGGTGCAGCGTAGCGGAACCAGGGTTTAGTGTTTTAACTCCAAACCCTGGTTCCGCTACGCTGCACCCAGGCTACG
>JBOFJV010000048.1:0-9385 GCA_051657005.1 Legionella sp.
GGGTACCTCCTTCGGCATGTTTTAAAATCGATAGGATTTGGCTGTCTGTAAATTTTGATCTTTTCATGAAGAATCTCCTTCGTTATAGGTTACGAGAAAATTCTACTTTGGACATCAGTTATTTTGCGGGGGGATTACCCACAGAAAATGCAAGGGAATAGACTATTACTTGAAGTAGTTTCACGTACATCAGCACTCTTGAGCTCAGGAAATAAAGACGCAATCGAGCAATACAAAAAATTAGCCGATGAAATCAAAGTAAATCACCCAGCTTTGTATATTCTTGGTGGAATTATGGAAATACTCATTGGTGCTATTCTTTACTTACCCAGCATTGGATACTCAGAAAAGATAATCGCTCATGGAATGGCTATGGCTAATACCGGCTTTTTTGCGCAAGGCAGAACTCAATTAAGCCAGAAAATCATGGAGTTTGCATCTTTTGAATCAGAATTCTCGCCATTTACTTATGGCACCGAGTTTTAATTTATTAAAATCATAATTTGTCTTAAATGAGTTAAATAGTAAAAATTTTTACTTGCTTCTTCACTCTTTTGTGGTTAAAAATAGAATCTACCGGGAGATAATTAAACACAGGGAGTGGATATGTCGACTACGGAACAAGAGCTTGATGTTATAACTAATACGGATACAAATCCTCCTAATCCAAATATAGCCATTGTTAAAAAAGCATTAACAAAAATGAACTTTTCCAACGCGGCGAAGCAACTGTTACTTAATCCAAATGAAAAGCCATCAGATCTGGATAGTCTGCAAAGTATCGCATTAACCCAGGAACAATTGTCTCAAGTCAAAAAAAGTCTTGGCGCAATTGTTAACAGCTTACAAGAGAACCCAAGCCTCATTTCACGCGCAGCAAAATTTTGGGGTGAGCTGCCATTATGGCAAATAATTGTAGGTGGCGTAGTTATATCTGGTCCGACATTAGTCATAGGTGCTGCTGCGCACATCGGTTTTTTAGTTACGATAAGCGGTGTAAGCGTCATAGCATACACCACCAGCGGTATTGTTCTTGATGATCATCACTACCATACTCAAAGCATTGCAATAAAATTAAAAGAATGAATTTTGGTATTGCCGAAGTACTTGAACGTACCATTGGTGCATTAGATTCCATTCGCAAAAAATTGGCTATAGAAGTTGACAAATTTAAAGCTGAAAATGTCAAGCTTGAAAAAAATATTGCTGAATTGAAAGATGAAGTTGTAACACTAAGCACTCAAGTAGAAATTTATGTCGAAACTGAAAAACTTTTACGTCAAACACAGGAAAAATTGGAGCAAACTGCTGAATCATTAAAACTAGACTCAGCAAAACAAAAAGATCTGCTTGAAGAAAATCAAAAAGAGCTTGTTCAAGTCAAAGCAGCCCACTCTAAAAGTTTAAGCTTACTGTCTGAAAAAGTTACTGAATTAGCGGACGTACGAAAAGCAATGAGCCTTGAAGTAGAAAAAGCAAAAAAGTTGCCTCGACTTTAGAGGGGGCCGTAAAAACCTTATGCTCTGCCGTCATTAGCGATTCGAATCAACGCCAAGTGTTTCAAGATAAATTGAATACTTTTTTAACGGAAAAAACAACGAGTTTTGATCAAGTTGCAGAGCGTATGACCTCTGCGGAACAAGAGCTTGCTGAAGTTAAAGCTGAATTTAAAGCCAGTAATAATCGTTATAAAAGACTATTGGATCTACAAGAACAACAACTTCGCCGCTTAGAGCGTCTTGATCAGCGCTTTGATTCAAGCATCAATCCAGAACCACCACAACATTACAAACATAACCTAGAGGAAACAGGTAAAAATGGAGGGCTGCTCAGTGCTTTTGGTTTTATGGCTTTACCGCAAATCTGGCCCCTAAGCCATGGCGCACCGGCAGCGGAGGAAAAAGAAACTTCGTACAAAAGCTCCACTTAAAATGATAGAAGATTTGTCTATTGCTGTTGTTTTAATTTCACAAATGTTTCACTGTTTGTCTTTAATGGTATCGACTTAAGAGATTATTATAGCCTGGTTACAGCGCAAAGGAGCCTGTGGAACTGAGTCAAATCAAAAAACCATGGTTCTGCTGTGCCGCACCCAGGCTACGATTCAATGCTACTTTTTCATTAAGTTGACGTGATTACAGACAAACTGTAAAACATCACCAGGCATGCAGAGCGACACTTCATGGAAGTAGTATCAACAAACTGATTCCTGCACAGGTCAAATCTTTATTCCATCAGGTCTACATTATGGATTAAGCATTGTGAAGCTCTATAATTTCGGCTATTGTGTACTCTTTAGTTTGCAATCGATAAACGATGAATAAACCCTACGAAAAACTGATCCATAATATACAAGA
Organism: Legionella sp.; assembly: GCA_051657005.1. Classification (GTDB taxonomy): domain Bacteria; phylum Pseudomonadota; class Gammaproteobacteria; order Legionellales; family Legionellaceae; genus Legionella. The sequence goes on from JBOFJV010000048.1 coordinate 2,358, forward strand.
CAATCAGAAAAACATGGTAGAGCAACTCCACAAGTTTTGTGAAATTAACTCAGGAACCACCAATTTATCAGGGCTTGCCCAAATGATTCAAGTATTACAATCCGCCTACACTCCCATAGCAGATGTAATTGAGATCAAAAAGCTTTTACCAATATCGGTTATTGATATGTCAGGAAACTCAACACAACAACATTGTGGTGATGCGCTACTTATTAGAAAACGCCCTCATCTGCAACGACGTGTTTTACTGAGTGGCCATATGGATACGGTTTATTCTCCAGACAATCCATTTCAAAAATTAACCTACATTGATGAGCAGAACATCAATGGTCCTGGTGTTGCCGATATGAAAGGTGGACTGATTGTAATGCTTCAGGCATTATCTGCCTTGGAGCAAAATAAACATGCCACAAAGCTAGGTTGGGATGTCTTGATTAACGCAGATGAGGAAATCGGCTCACCTGCCTCCAGTCTTCTTTTTGACGAGATTGCAAATCATTATCAAGCCGCTTTAGTTTACGAACCAGCAATGACCGCAACAGGCACCTTGGCTAAAAATCGCAAAGGAAGTGGCAAATTAACCCTTATAGCGACAGGAAAGGCGGCGCACGCCGGACGTGCTTTTTCTGAAGGACGAAATGCGATTTGCTATCTTGCTGAGGCAGTATGCGCCATTAATAGCTTAAATGAACAACACGATGGAGTAACCATTAACATCGGGAAAATTGCAGGAGGTGAAGCCCTTAATGTTGTTCCATACAAAGCGGTAGCACAGCTTGACATCCGTATTAGTCTACCTGAAGATCAATTATGGGTACGTACTGAGCTGGATAAGATAATTCAAAAATTAAAACGCAAGGATTATACTTTAAGTGTCCATGGCAGTTTTGGAAGACCAATAAAACGTGTTTGCTCTAGCACAGAACGTTTATTCCACCGCATCCAACAAGTAGGCACAGAACTAGGCCTGTCCCTTGACTGGAAAGATAGTGGTGGTTGTTGCGATGGTAATAATTTGGCACAACATGGTTTACCGGTCATCGATACACTTGGAGTAAGAGGCGGAAACATACACAACTCAGATGAATACATCGTACTGTACAGTTTATCAGAGCGCGCAGCACTTAGTGCACTGCTCTTATTGGACTTAGCGCAAGGTGGCTTAGAGGATCTCAAAAAATGATGTTATTTCGAAGTGCACGTCATACGGATTTAGACGCAATTCATCGTTTGGCTGAAGAAAGTTGTATCGGGTTAACCACTCTTTCAAAAGATAAACAAATATTAGAAAAACGTCTGAATTGGTCAACTGATTCATTCAAAGAAAATATTGAAGAACCACATAGTGAGTACTATTTGTTCGTTCTAGAAAATCAGAGCAATAAAGAAATAGTTGGCGTTTCTGGAATCGAATCACGAACTGGGCATGACACACCTTTTTATTCTTATAAAATCTCAAAGCGTACGCGAATTTGCCGCTCATTAAATATACGCAGCGATTATGAAGTTTTAAGTCTTGTCAATGATCATCAAGGGCGAAGCGAAATCTGTACCCTTTTTTTGGACCCTAAATATAGAAAAAATAATTATGGTACTTTGCTTTCCAAGGCGCGTTTTCTTTTTATGGCTCAATATCCTAGCCGATTTGCAGCCTCAATCATTGCCGATATGCGCGGTGTTTCTGACGCAAAAGGACTCTCTCCTTTTTGGGAAAATGTAGGAAGCCATTTTTTCCATATGTCGTATGCTGAAGCGGATCAACTGACTGTAGCAACAGATAAGCAATTTATTGCAGATTTAATGCCACGAAATCCAATATACGTCAAATTATTATCTCCTGAAGCACAGGCAGCAATTGGTAATCCACACCCCTCCACTACGGGAGCAATGAATATTTTGTTACGAGAAGGATTTAGTTATAACAACTACATCGATATTTTTGATGCAGGCCCTACTCTTGAAGCACCTGTATCCAAAATCAAAACCATTGAATTAAGCCGCGTCGTTACAATTAAAAGTATAAGTGATGAGGTGAGCAGCATAGATTATTTATTATCCAACTCTCAATTAGATTTTCGTGCAACCATTAATCATGCATTAGTTAATAAGGAAGACAATACCTGTATTATTAGTAAAAAAACGGCTAATCTATTGAAAGTAAAATGCGGAAATCAGTTGCGCATATCCCCTTTACAATTCAATGTCGAGGAATTAGATGACTAATGTACCGGTAATCAATGGCAAAGGTCAGTATATCAATGGTCAATGGCTTCAAGGAAATGGTGCTGTTCTGGAGTCTGTAAATCCAAGTTTTGGGACACTGCTTTGGCAAGGTTTAAGCGCAACAACGCAAGACGTTGTATCTGCTTATGATACAGCACATCAAGCACTTTCATCATGGTCATCTCTTGGTATCGAACGTCGAGCCAATTACTTGCAAAAATTTGCACAACAAATTGACAAAAAACGCGACCATATAGCGCACCTGATTGCTTTGGAAACAGGAAAGCCTTTATGGGAAGCTCATACTGAAGTCAATGCAGTAATAGGAAAAATTAATTTATCCATTCAAGCGTATCATGAACGAACCGAAGAAAAATCAACAAAAACCAACGAATCCAATGCATGTATTCGTTTTAAGCCTCAAGGGGTTGTTGTTGTTTTAGGTGCTTTTAATTTTCCAGCCCATTTAAGTAATGGACATATCGTACCCGCACTTCTTGCTGGAAATACGATTCTTTATAAACCAAGTGAACTGACACCCGCTGTTGCAGAATGTGTGATGCAATGTTGGCATGACAGTGAATTACCACCAGGAGTCATCAATTGCTTGCAAGGCGATGCGTATTGTGGAGAAACGTTACTCGAACAAGAGATTCAAGGGGTTTATTTTACCGGAAGCTATTCTACGGGTTTACGTATTCATCAGCAATTCATCAATAAGCCTGAAGTGATTCTGGCTCTTGAAATGGGAGGAAATAATCCCTTGGTTATTGATGAAGTAGCTGATCTTAAAGCAGCAGTATATCATACGTTGCTCTCGACTTTGCTGACTTCAGGACAACGATGTACCTGCGCTAGACGCGTTATTATTCATAACTCACAACATGGCGATGACTTCTTAGGACGTTTTATCAAAGTATGTCAAAGCCTAGCTGTAGGAGCGTTTGATCAACAACCTGAACCATTCATGGGACCAGTGATCAGTCACGCCCAAGCATTAAAACTTCTTCATGCACAAAAAAAACTCATTGAATCAGGTGGTCACTCCTTGTTATCGATGAATTTACTTTCTGAAAATACAGGGTTGCTTTCACCTGGTATCATTGACATGACTCACTTTCAAAATCCACCTGATGAAGAATTTTTTGGACCTTTGGTACAAATTTATCGTTACGGCCATTTTGAAGAAGCATTAGAGCTGGCCAATCAAACTCGTTATGGTTTAGCTGCCGGATTATTAAGTGACAATGAGCAGCGCTATCATCAGTTTTATCAGAAAATACGTGCCGGTTTAATTAACTGGAATCGACCTACAACAGGTGCTGCAAGCAGTCTTCCGTTTGGTGGCATAGGTTTAAGTGGAAACCATCGCCCAAGTGCTTATTTTGCAGCCGATTATTGCTCCTATCCAGTAGCGAGTATGGAGCAGCCTCTTTTGACCACTCCAAATCAGATATTACCAGGCATTATATTGGATTGAACTGAACCATCGCTTGGCCAAAACAAAAAAACGCCAGTTAATGACCAAAAGAAGAATTTTACCTAGAGCATAAGAGGGAAAATTAAAAAATGAATGTTTATGAATTAAACATAGATGGTCTCGTTGGACCAACCCATAATTATGCAGGTCTTGCCGCTGGGAATATAGCATCGACTGCTAACGTCCATAGCATGTCTAACCCTCAAGCAGCAGCGCTTCAAGGTTTGGAAAAAATGCGATTGCTGCATAATATGGGTTTAAAACAAGGCATTCTTCCACCGCATCAACGTCCTAATTTGGAGCTGCTTTATCATTTGGGCTGTCAAGGTACAGCAAAAGAGCAGATAACAAAAGCGTACAAAACTGCACCAGAACTTCTTAGTGCGTGCTATTCAGCCTCCAGTATGTGGACCGCAAATGCGGCTACGGTAACACCCAGCATGGATACCCCGGATAAAAAACTCCATTTTACGGCAGCAAATCTCATTAGCAATTTACATCGATGTCAAGAAGCGCACTTTTCAAAAAAACTGTTGGAGTCTCTTTTCGCTGATTCGAAGTACTTTCACCATCACCCTATTTTACCTCGAACTAGTGCCACAGGAGATGAAGGCGCTGCAAATCATAGCAGGTTATGTCAAAACCACAGTCAACCAGGGATTCATCTTTTTGTTTATGGTAAAAAAGCATTGTCAAAAGAACATTCTCATTTAGGGCCACAAAAATATCCTGCCAGACAAACAAGAGAAGCGTCTGAAGCCATAGTCCGTCAACATCAATTATCGGAACAGCAAGTAATTTTTGCCTGCCAAAATCCAGTTGCTATCGATTTAGGAGTTTTTCATAATGATGTTATTTCTGTTGCCAACGAATCATTATTACTTGTTCATGAACAAGCCTTTCAGCAACAAACCCTGGTGCTTGAGGAGCTCCACAAAAAAGCCCGATTTCCACTGACAATTGTTGAAATTTCCCAAGAGGAACTTAGTATATCTGAAGCCGTTGAGACCTATTTATTTAACTCTCAAATCATCACTCTGGCAGACCAAGACTCAATGATATTAATCGCACCAATTGAGTGCCAAAATAATCCTCGCGCTCATGCCTGCATCAAAAGGATAGTATCAGATAGCAACAATCCCATTAACAGGGTTTATTTTCTTGATTTGAAGCAAAGCATGCGCAACGGTGGTGGCCCAGCCTGTTTACGCTTAAGGGTTCCACTGAACGAAAATGAAATGCACGCAATGCATCAAGGTATTTTAGTGAGTGACGAACTGTTGAATACCTTAGAACAGTGGGTATTGAAACATTACCGCACACAACTCAATGAAGCTGATTTAGCAGATCCTCATTTAATCGACGAAGTTTTTTATGCCTTAGATGAATTGACACAAATTTTAAAATTGGGCTCGCTCTATCCCTTTCAATTGGAGCGGACTCCTTAAAATGTGGAAAACCAAATTAGGAGTATGCATTTATACCTCGCCCTCAGGCTATAAAGTATACCAAAACTTGTTTTATCGCTGGCTCACCTTAGGGAGTGATGCGCGGCAAACAGTAATTAATCGTTATGCACCACACAATCCCATTTTATATTACCTCACCGCCTTAACATTAATGGCACGGGAACATCCTGGCCCAACCTGTCTATTGGGACTCGGTGGCGCAGGTGTTGCTTTGATGCTAGATGAAGTCCCCTTAGTTGCTGTCGATAACAGTAACGAGGTAATTGAAATCGCCCAACGTTTTTTTATGATTGATCGTTTAAAAAACCTAACTATCATTCATCAAAATGCGATGAACTATGTGCAGCAATGCAAGGATCGCTATATGCATCTAATGGTTGATTTATATACGCCACATCTTTTTCCACCCGAGTGTGCGAATGATACTTTTTTCAGCGCCTGTAAAAAGATAATCACTGATGATGGTTTTTTGGCGCTTAACCTTGCCAACATCAATGAGCAAAAAACTATTTTTCAATTAGTGAAAAAGCATTTTAAGCATAGTCTTGTTATTCCAATACGAAAAAGTGCCAATATGGTGATCCTCGCTGCAAATAATGAAAATAACGAAGTGTTTCTAAATAACATGAATAAAACAAATGCTTTTAAACGCATCATGTTGGTAAATGATTGGGGATATGTAGGTGATTATAAATAAGAATTTATAGGGGAAAATGATGAATCGGAGCAATAAAAATCAACCGACTGTAAAAATATCCACAACAAAATTATTCTATGGTGCTCTAATTTTGCTCCTTTCTTTTCTTGCACCTTTACTTATCCCATTTATTCTCAAACTCGAAATTTCATCCACCACAAAAGCGATTATATCCAGTGTACTCTTATTTGGAGTGCCTGAAATAGGGATGATACTCGCAATCGTTATTTTAGGTGATGAAGGATATAATTATCTTAAATCACATCTGCTTTATTGGCTCAAAGACAACCAGGAATGCAGTCGTATTCAACATCGAGTTGGGATTACTTTATTTTCATCAACACTCATTTTAGGCTTTATTATGCCGTATATCGGTCATTTTTTTCCTACATCACTGCAGAAAAATTCACTATATTATTATGTAATTTTAGACTTATTATTTTTTGTCAGTTTAATTATCCTGGGCGAAAATTTTTGGCGTAAATTAAAAGCACTGTTTTTTTATAATTAAATATCATAGCCCCAAAATACGCCATCCTGATCGCGCCTTTTTGCACGCAGATCTCCGGAAAGTGGTATTATTTACTCAATCTGTGGTATATAAAAGGTAATTATGTTTTTTAAACTAAAAGGAAACCCATTAACACGGGAAATAATCTGCTCATTTTCTGAAACTTACTATCCTGACGAATCATTAACACCTCAAATGCTTGAGCAATTATCCTGTATACAAAATAACTCAGTCATCACGATCCAATCTAATACTCAATCAAAAGCAGGCCTGATTAATATTGAAATAAAACGAGCTTTATCTCGATTTTATTGCCTGCAGCTTTTAAAGGAAGGTGGCACATTAGCTTATACAAAATTTGTTCAGTACAAACCCCAGGACGTCATTCTAAGTGAAAGTAATTTCGACCGCTTATCACAACTTATTCAACACTTAACATCCTCGTCTCAAGAATGCCTCATGGCAACATGTGCTTTATTACCAAATCAGATCAAGCGATTGGTAATCACCCCGCAAAATAACTGATGTCAAAAGTAGAATTTTCTCGTAACCTATAACGAAGGAGATTCTTCATGAAAAGATCAAAATTTACAGACAGCCAAATCCTATCGATTTTAAAACAGGCCGAAGGAGGTACCCCTGTTTCAG
>JBOFJV010000049.1:0-5108 GCA_051657005.1 Legionella sp.
GAATCACAGAAGGGTGTCATCGTAAAATGAAAATCATTCAGCGAAGAGCTTATGGTTTTAGAAATTTTGAAAATTACAGAGTGCGTGTTAAGGTGCTCTGTGGGTGATTAGAGCTGCCCCCTTAAATGGGAAAGAGCCAAAAAATCCTGCATTGCCATTAATTGCGGTAATGGCTGCAGTTTTTGCACAGCAGATGGGGCTATGCGTAAACCAACGCGATGATTTTTATTCCCAGACACCAGAGGGAAACCCAAACTCATTGTTTCTTCATTTGGTAATTGTTTCGCATAGATACAAGGTAATCCTTTAGCCAACCAAGAGCGAACCCCCTCTTCTATCGCGTTTTTGTCTTCATGGAATGACGCAATAGAAAAATCAACATCAGGGGCAAGGTAAATTAAATGATGCCGTTGCGGATTCATGAATATTCGAGCACTTTATTAATAACTGAAAAAGCGAGTTTTCTTCCTCCACGTTCACTTCCCAACAAGGCGCGATTATCATGGGTGTTTTTCTTTTTGATTGCCGAATCAATTTGTGCAGCAAGATTTGATGGCACCACAATTTCATGTAAGCCACCTAATTCATAAAAACTTTGCACTCCAGGAGCGAATACGGGAAATGTTTTACTGAGCTCTTGAAGTTTGGGCAACTCCACTTTCGTCACTTTGGCAATGCCCTCCAGCCACCTCACGGCTAAAGCCGCGTCAGGTAACGCTACAATAGTATCTGCCATCAGACCATAGGCGATAAAATCACCTCCTAAAGCTTGATTATAAACCAGTGAAATCAATGGATTTCCTTGTTGACGTAAACATTCCAGGCATTCAAGCAAATGCCCAAAATAGTCTTGCATGCCCAACCATTCATCACGCATCGTTAGCCCTTGTCCTGCAACATCAACTAAAAGTAATACGGGATCTTTAGATTGCCGATCAAGAATTTCCAGTATGTGTCCAGCCATGATAAGTGCCTGTTCTGCACCAAAGAAGGTGGACTCCTTAACGCCCAAAATATGAAGTAATTGCGAATCAAGCTGTGCTTGTCCAAAGATTACCGATTGCTTCTCTGCAAACTCAATATCCAGAGAAAATATCTGATGTAAAAGATCCTTTAATGCAATCATTTCTTATTCCTTAGTCCTACAATTCGAGTTTTATTTTTTTTGCCGCGTTTAAAAATTCCCGCTCATCCATATTAAAAAGCGTCGCGACATACATTGGTGCAACATGACTTAAGTAAGTCCCCTCTTCTTGATACCCTATAGTTTATTGAAAACGCTTTGTTAAAAGATTGTGTTTTTATTTTATGGAATTGATATCCAGAGGCACCATTCTATTTAAAGCAACGATCAATTCAGCACGTATCGCTGCCACATCAAAACCAACATAACTTTGAGCCACATCTTGTAAGTAACGTGTTTTTCCTCCATACACTCGCCAAACAAGCGCTCTATCTTGCGAATTAAAGGCTTCAATCCCTGCAACTGCCTGAATTACTTCCGGCCCTGAAACGCCAATACGTCCAACCTCATTGATACTCAGATAATCCAGACAGGCAGAAATAATTACCATACCACCAAAGGCGCCGTTTTTACCGCATACAACACCAACAGTTGTAATACCATGACTTCTTGCTTCAAAAATGGCACGAATTGTTTCTGAAATAGCAATTTCACCTGCATTGGCTTCATGCAAACGCACACCCCCACTATCAATGAGCACGATTACTGCTTTGGCTTTCGCTGCAATTGCTGCTGTGAATAAACCGGTAAGTTTCGCCACATGGATTTCACCTACAGCTCCGCCCATAAAATCTTTTTGCTGCGCCGCAACCAACACTTTATTTTTTTCTAACTCCGCAGAGACGATAACAATGCCATCATCAGCTTCACCTGGCAAATTAAAGGCAGCCAAATAAGGGCTGTATGACTTCTCATCGGCAAGCCACTCTGTAAAGGAGTCTTTATCAAAAAGTACCTGGAGCCTTTGACGTGCATCCAGCTCCAGGTAATTGTTTGCTAGGGTACACTTACCTTGAAACTCCTCTAAAGCCTGGCTTAAACGCAACAATACAACTGCGGGAGTCGCCACATTGTCATTGAGCGTAAATTGCAATCATACAGGCCTATATTGGTTCACAAAATCATCGATAACCATGCGCCATACAGGCTTATAATGTTCGATCGCCGTCTGAATAGTAAATACCGTTTCAGCAGTCGCGCTCTCTTCCACGATCACTTCCAGGTTGCCCGAACCAACAACACCACAAACTGTTTTTTTACCCTGAAATCGTGTCCCAGGAAGTGTGAAACGAAACTCCATGTTTTCCATATTTTTGTCCTACCAATTTCTAAATTTTACTGGGGGTTCGTACAAACCTTGTGAACAGTCAACAAGATCTCGGATTGATTTAGCGGCCAATAAATCTCGGCTTGCATCAGAGAACTTGATTCCCAAATCTTCCGGGCGCATTATCACACCACGCTGGCGCAACGCGTCCACTTTTGTTTTATCGCGCATCATTCCTACAGGAGTATAACCTGCGACCCCACGAATTGCGTGCTCTCGCTCTTCAATAGTACGACACATCAAAAGATTAGCAATTCCTTACTCAGTCACCACATGACTTATATCATCACCATAAATCATTACTGCAGGTAAATCGGCATTCATTGACTGTTGCAATGCACATGCATCCAGTTTATCCACAAAAGTAGGTTGGGTCTGGATTTGGAATGTTTCCACCATTTGAATCACTAATTTTCTTCCACGCGGCATTTGGGTGGCCAGTGCTTCACTTCTCTCTCGCCCTGCTTTTAGCCATGCATAGGATGAATGACGTCGACCTGGAGCATCACAGCCCATATTCGGCGCGCCACCAAAACCAGCAATGCGCCCTTCAACCGCAGTAGAACTATTTCCCTCAAGATCCATTTGCAAAGTGGCACCAATAAAAACATCACAAGCATAATGGCCTGCAAGCTGGCCCAACATTCGATTGGAACGCAAACAACCTTCTTTACCAGTAAAAAAAACATCAGGGCGAGCTGCAGCATAATGCTCCATCCCTACTTCACCACCGAAGGGATAAATCGTTTTTACAAATCAAGCTTCTATTGCATGAATTAAAGTAGGTAAATGGTTAACAACCCAATGCTGGCATATTGTTCCTTTTAATCCAAGTGATTCAGCATAAGTGGGGACAAGCAATTCAATGGCGCAGGTCTTAAAGCCAACGCCATGATTTAAAATATTCACTTGATATGGTGCATAGATCCATTTAATCACCATCATTGCCATGAGGATTTTGACTTCATCGATTTGAGCTGGATCACGAGTAAAAAGCGGTTCTATATACGATTTTTCCGGTCCTTTAACAATCACATCGACCCAATCGCTAGGAATATCCACGCGCGGCAATTGATCAACCACTTCATTGACTTGAACCACAACGACCACATTTTTAAAATTGGTTGCTTCAATCATTGACGTGGTTTCTTCGGTATTCGCGCCAGTAAATAAATTACCGTATTTCTCTGCTTTGTCTGCCATCAACAAACAAATATTGGGTGTTAAATCAGCCACCAATCGACCAAACAATTCATTATAAGTATGGATATTTCAGATCTCAATTTGTTTCTTTTTTACCATGTCAGCAAGCCGTACTGATTGGGGGCAGGAATAGGCAAAATCAATTCGACTGGCAATTCCTTTTTCAAACACATCCAAATGCTCAGGTAACGCGATCGCCGATTGAATCATATGTAAATGATTAATCTCTGAAGGATTTAATTGCGTCATTGCAGACGCTAAAAAGCTGGCTTGTTTTTGGTTATCGCCGTCAATACACACCCGATCACCTGAGTGAATCAACTGAGTAAGAACAGCGACCAAATCATGCGCATCAACAAATTTATTGTTCTTAAGATACGATTTAATTTTTGATAAACGAGCTAAATATTCTTTTTTATTCTGTTCCCACATTATTGCTTCCTGCGTTGGTCATTTTTATATGTCATTTATACCAGTTTTTGTAACGAATAACAGAAATTTTCTCTTCTGCAGAAATCAGCATCATATAATTTTTGCTTTTTTTGTTGGTCGCTCGAATGTTTCTTCCGAATCATCTGGTTGTGCTTGCTGCCAAAAGGAAACACGTTGTAAATAATGCAGGTTCCCCTCAGGATCTAATTTTTTAGCTGCATAAGCTTCTTTAAGTGAGTGGTCAGAATAAAGTAACTTGTGTTTATCAAGCGCCTCTCTTTTAGGCGTTCCTGGTGCCGATGGAGGACCAGCCACTGGTTTTCTTATGGCAGATAAAAACTGGAGATGCTTATTTTCCAGTTTCTTTTGAGCGTCCATATCCTCTGTATTAAGTTTTGCTCTTTCGATAACGCGATAACCGTAATCGAGCTGTTCGCTATTCTTTATCGAACCATCTGGACGCAAGCTGATGTCGAGAATTCGTGGATCCCAGGCATCCACCTCCCAACGCGAGCGCTCACGTTCATTTTGAAATTGAATGAGTATTTCCAAATAGACATGATCTTTAGATTGAGATTCAACAACTCTTAATTCAGCCTTTGCATCCACCTCGTGAATGGCTCTACCGATTTCAACAATAAGGTAATCAGCCAACTCCTGGCAATTACCCAATCCTGTATGCTCAATAATGTCATGCTGGAATGTATAATCTTTCGTTGGTGAGCGGTAAATTGAATTACGAACATTCGCTGCTAAATAATCATTTTCCTTAAGCTCACGATGATATTTCATGTAACCGCTGAGTTGATTCGCAATCTCAATTTTTCCTCTGGTTTTTAAAATTGCTTTAGTACAAAGGTAATCCCCCCATTTTTAACCGAAGCTAAAAGTAGAGGATTAGGCAACTAGTGCCAATTTCTGCCTTGGAGGAATTCCTCCAATAGCAGTATTTGGACGTTCATTGTTGTACATCCATAACCAGTGTGTCGCATGTAGTTGTACCTCAGCAATACTTTGAAATAAATATTGGCTTAACCAATCATACCTAACCGTACGGTTATACCGTTCAATATAAGCATTTTGTTGTGGGTTTCCTGGTTGAATAAAAATCAATTGTATCTG
>JBOFJV010000050.1:0-5270 GCA_051657005.1 Legionella sp.
GCTCCGATAAGTCTTTTTGAGAAACTCCTCGACTATGTTCATGAAACACCGCAGCTTGTGCACGCCAGGTAGCTCGTTGATGTTTATTAATGCCTTGGAATTGTTGATTACCATAACGACTACAAGCATAACAATATAACTTATACGCTTTAAATACTAGTATACTTCGACGATGTCCGATTAACTCATGATGAACTCTGCGTATATACGAGGATTTCTTGCGTACGCTCTTACTTTGACAATGACTACAACGTGCTAATCGGTTATAGCTTACATCCAATATTAATGGTTGATATACGCTCACTTTGACTATGGAAAATCCAGGTAAATTTAGGATAAGATTGGACTTCGGCACTTTAATCTCCTTTTATTCGCTAAATAAAGGACTTAGTCTAGACTAATTTGATTAAAGTGCCACCTTAATTGGTGTAGAGCCCAATTCTGTCCAGTACCCTCTAATCGCAGTAAGTACTAATGGTGGTCATACAATGTCACCAGTAGCACTCCCACACGCCCCAGCGATTTTGATGTGAATGGTAATGGCTCTGTGTTGACTAGTGCGAGCTGTAGTGGCACTACATGTATTGCAGTAGGATCATATAGTGTAAGTAGTTCGTCGCTCGGACCAAGTAATCAGATACAATATCCTCTAGTAGCAGTGAGTACGGATGGAGGAGTTCACTGGTCTTACACTGTGACAAGCAGCACTCCCACACTGCCTAGCGACTTAGCTCCTAATGGCAATGGAGGCGCATTAGTTCATGCATACTGTAATGGTACAGTGTGTTTTGCTTCAGGATACTCTTATACAACATGAGCAACACAATCAGCCTTATTGGCAACCAGCACCAATGGTGGGGTTACTTGGTCCTATACAGTAAACAGCAGCACACCTACTCTTCCTGCTGGAGCAACGTACATCAATAGTCAATTTCTAGGGTCATTATTCACTCAGAAATTTTTTTAGAGCTCAAAATACAACAGGTTGCTTGCAACCGGTTTATTCCATCAATTGACTGTTTTTTTACGCTAAATTCGCATAAGCCAAGACCAACCACTTAACACCATGCTCACTAAACTTGACTTGTACTCGAGTATGAGCACCACTTCCCTCCACAGAGATGACCACACCTTGACCAAATTTGGCGTGATTAACACTTTGTCCTAATGACAACCCAGAAGTTTCTTGGGGAACAACAGGTGATTTTGTATGAGCATTCACTGGCGCTTGAAATCGAGCTTTTACACGAACTTCATCAAGTAGTTCTTGCGGTAACTCTCTTAAAAATCGTGAAGGACGATGATATTCCTCTCGCCCATATTGTCGTCGTATTTCCGCATAGGATAAAACCAATTTACGCATCGCTCTAGTCATACCTACATAACAGAGACGACGCTCTTCCTCCAAACGCTCTGTCTCTTCCAAAGATTGTTTTCCCGGAAAAACACCCTCTTCCATACCCACCAAGAATACGATTGTAAACTCAAGCCCCTTAGCCGCATGTAAGGTCATTAAATGCACGTAACGCTCATGTTCGCCAGCTTGCATTTCTCCTGCTTCCAAAGAGGCGTGTGCCAAAAATGCATTTACTAAAGGAATTTCTTCTTCCTCTTCTTGTTCATAGCGAAATTGTTTCGCCGCATTAATCAATTCTTGCAAGTTATCAAGACGGGACTCTGATTTATCCCCTTTTACTTTACTGAAATGCGCATACAAGCCACTTGCTTGGATCACTACAGATAATTGCTCATCTAATTCAGTCGCTGCTGTATAGTGCTGCAATCGCTCAATTAATTCGATAAATTTTGCTAACGCGGAACCTGCGCGCTGCGGCATCTCGCCCGATTTTAATTGGGTTTTGGCAGCATGCCACAAAGAGCATTGCTCCGCTTTAGCCAATTGACGCAGATCATCAAGCGTTTTCTCACCAATACCTCGTGTCGGAAAATTAACCACTCGTTCAAAAGCAGTATCATCATCATGATTAACCAATAAACGCAAATAGGCTAATGCATCTTTTACTTCGGAGCGATCAAAAAAGCGTAAGCCACCATAAATACGATACGCAATTCCTGCTCGTAATAAAGCCTCTTCCAAAACTCGAGATTGTGCATTTGAGCGATATAAAATTGCTATTTCATCAGCACTGACACCTTGATTGATTTCCATCATAATGCGCTCGCAAATAAATCGCGCCTCATCAAGTTCATTAAATGCGCTGTAGATAAGAATTTTTTCCCCAGCGGCACCTTCTGTCCATAACTCTTTGCCCATTCGCGAATTATTATGCGTAATCAATGCATTGGCAGCATCCAATATGGTTGCAGTAGAACGATAATTTTGTTCCAGACGAATGACTTTAGTTTCTTTAAAGTCGCGAGAAAATTGATGAATGTTTTCCACCTTGGCGCCACGCCAGCCATAAATGGATTGGTCATCATCACCCACAGCAAAAACTGCAGCATGCTCCCCTGCAAGAAGACGTATCCACGCATACTGAATGGTATTTGTATCTTGAAACTCATCAACCATGATGGCTTGAAAACGTTGACGATAATGGTTCAAAATGTCAGGATTATCACGCAGCAACTCATGGGTTCGTAATAACAACTCTGCAAAATCAATCACGCCCGCAGTATGACATGCTTGCTCATATGCACTGTAGATTGCCAGCAACGTTCTACCTGGTCCATAAGATAACGTATGAACATGTTGTGGGCGGATTCCTTCATCTTTTCGCCCGTTAATAAATGACTGGGCTTGTTTCACTGGCCATTGTTCGGAATCAAGATTTAATGAAGCAATAACACGTTTTATCACCCGCGCTTGATCTTCGGAATCCAAAATGTGAAACAGTTCTGGTAAGTTAGCCTCTTTATAATGACGACGTAGTAACCGATGACAAAGTCCATGAAAAGTCCCTACCCACAGTCCTAACACTGGGGTGACTAACATGCTGTTTAAGCGTGCACGCATTTCGCCAGCTGCTTTATTGGTGAAAGTAACTGCTAAAATGCCATGCGGTGAAAGATGTTCTTCTTCAATCAACCACGCGATGCGACTGACCAAAACTTTAGTTTTACCACTACCTGCTCCAGCCAGAACCAATGTATTACCTAGTGGAGAGGTTACTGCTTCGCGTTGTCGCTCATTCAGTCCTTTAAGAATTGCAGCAAGAGTCATAAATTAATTCCAGGAAAAAATTGATGGCGTATTCTATTAATAGATCTCCTCTCTCGCAAGCAAGAAAGAGAATCAGTTAATAAATTATCTTTTATGATTATAGTAGTACCTTAATCAGATGCGTATCAGACTACTTAAATGAAAAATTGAATACTTATTGCTTTCAAACGATTCCCAGAGCAAAATAACCTAATAAGGCAAAAACACATTTCCTAAAGGACTAAAATGCACTCGCTCTATCCAGCAATTAAACCTTATGCACAACATGAGTTAAAAGTCAGTGCACTCCATACGCTTTATGTTGAAGAAACAGGAAACCCCGAAGGGTTACCGGTTATCGTATTGCATCCAGGACCAGGAGCTTCTTCTGGTGACGGATACATCAGACGCTTTTTTGAGCCACAACATTACCGAATCATCATTTTTGATCAGCGCGGTTGTGGACGCTCAATACCCCACCTGGAAACCCGTGAAAATACAACCCAGGCATTAATCGATGACATCGATGCCATTAGAGATTTTTTGAAATTATCTGAATTTGTGTTATCTGGTGGCGGCTGGGGCTCCTTATTAGCCTTGCTCTATGCCCAGCAATTTCCCCATCAAATTAAGGCCTTACAACTGCATCAAATTTTCTTAGGCAGACAAAAAGATTACGACTGGTTTTATAAAGAAGGAGCAAACCTCGTTTATCCTGATTATTGGCAGGAGTTTATCAGTAATGTTCCAGAAAAGATGCTTCATGAAATTCCTAAATATTATGCCGATTGCTTACAAGGTTCCAATGACTTATCGCGTATGAGTGCTGCAAAAGCATGGGCATTATGGGAAGCACGTTGCAGCAGTTTGCAGCCCCATTTATATGTTATTGATCAATTTAGTGATCCCCATTTTGCTTTGGCTCTTGCAACTTTAGAATCTCATTACATCAATCATCATTTTTTTATTGAAGAAAATCAGGTCATGGCTAATGTACATAAAATACGACATATTCCGACTTATATTGTTCATGGACGCTTTGACTTGATTTCACCCCTGGATGGTGCTTTTGAACTTCATCAAGAAATACCAGCATCGAATTTAAGAATTGTTCGTGATGCAGGGCATTCTGATCGAGAGTCTGGAATTATTGACGCATTGATATACGCCAGCAAAGAAATTTCCAAACAAGGACTTGATGCATGTTGATTGTAGTTCAAAGAGTAACCCATGCACGCGTAGATATTTCGGGCGAGACCGTTGGTAAAATCGATCATGGCTTAATGATACTTTGTGGTTTTGAACCGGATGATACAGAGCTTCAAATCAATAAAATGTTGGATAAATGCATTAACTACCGCATTTTTGATGATGGCCAAGGCAAAATGAATTTAAGCCTGAACGATGTAAACGGAGGTTTATTATTAGTACCGCAATTTACTTTAATGGCGGAAACACAAAAAGGATTACGACCCAGCTTTTCAAACGCGTCCCCTCCAGAGCTTGGCCGCCAATTGTTTGATAATTTATTAACACGCGCATCTCAAGTGTATCCCCATATCCAAAGCGGTTGCTTTGGCGCCAACATGCAAGTCCATTTGTGCAATGATGGTCCCGTTACTTTTTTGTTAAAGTTTTAAAAATACAATAACCAGGATTACGCCGCGCTTTGAGGAGTTTTTACATTACCTCAATCACCGGTGGCTCTATGCTCGTAATCGCATCGGATACATTATTCGCAATGATCATGCTGGCCGTATTCACTTCAAAAAATCGCCATTTGCCTACATTAATAGTACTTGGTCTAAATGAAACATAAGCAATAATGACATTTAAGATATCTAATACGGACTGCTTGTAACCACGATGCTCGTTTAAAATAGGTTCTGCAAGGGGAATCCCCCCGCAAAATAACTGATGTCAAAAGTAGAATTTTCTCGTAACCTATAACGAAGGAGATTCTTCATGAAAAGATCAAAATTTACAGACAGCCAAATCCTATCGATTTTAAAACAGGCCGAAGGAGATACCCCTGTTTCAGAACTTTGCCGCGAACATGTCATTAGTGCAGCAACATTTTATAAATGGCGAACCAAATTTGGAGGAA
>JBOFJV010000051.1:0-14972 GCA_051657005.1 Legionella sp.
TCCAGTTATTTACAAACTATGCAAAATAAGGGAATAAATCCTTTGGTTGCTGTAGCTATGGCATTGAACAATCAACGTTAGAGTACAGTTTCTTTCACCCCTGTACGTCACGCAGTGGCGTATAGGGGTGAGTAGTTACGGTGTTTTTCAGATTTTGCTATGCCTGTAAAATATATGGTTGAAATGCACTTATTGATTTCACTGCACCCTTGTTGTATATAAGATTCTCATTGTGTATAATAATTCCTTTTTTAGTTGTAATTTAATCATGCCCAGTAAAGATACAAGTGTTTCTAAGACACGGAAAGTGAATGATGAAATCAAGCATCCGGCAAAAAATCGTTCGACCGCTATGAAAAAACATTCACTTTTTTCGGCTTCAACACGACACAATAGAGAACAAGAGAAAAAAATACAGAAAATAATGAAAAATCTTGGTATCGAGAACATGACCATTGAAAATTACATGTCTTCAACGGTTGATCGGCCAGAGCTTGTTAAAGTCAAACCGGTTAATTTGTTGCAAGCGTTTGATGGACATGGCTTGTATGCTCATACTGATATACCAGCAGGTACGCAGCTTGGAATGTATACTGGGGAACACTATCCAACAACGACTTCTTTTAAACATTATTTAAAGGAAACTCATGGTGCTGATTGGAGTTATGCAATGACATTGGGTTATCGTGTGGTCGATGCTCAAGTCAAAGGAAATTTTACGCGTTATATTAATTTTTCTGACAGTCAGGAAAATGTTGAATTTAGAGAAGCTGTGATTGATGGGCAAAAATGTGTTGTTGTGGTCACTACAAAAGACATTGCAAAAGGACAGCAATTCCTGGTGGATTATAACTGCTACGATGCACATGCTTCTAAAGATTACTTCTTTTTAAGCCCTGCAGATAACTGGCGTTCTGCTGATGAAGTGCTGCAAGAGAATTTCAGATCGTATCGCGCTTATGTAATGAACCAAGATTTGGCGTTATTGCAACTTCAACAAGGTGAACAAGTGTATGTATCTCGAGTTGGTGCAGCAATTCTTGAAAATGAGCTATTGGCGCAAAAGAGAATCACTCAGGATGAAATCAATCTGCCATTACTGAAAACAGATTCAGAGCATCAAGTACTTGATTTTAATCAAGCCGATTCGTTTACAGCATTGATGTTGGCGACTTATTTAGGACAGCTCGATAATGTGAAATGGTTGGTTGCCAATCAAGCCAATATCGATCAGCAACAGAATAATTCTGGAAATTGTCCTTTATTTTTTGCATTAGAAGGTTATGCTGCAGCGCCAAAACGACAAAAGCGGTTGTACCTGGAGATCTTGTGTTTTCTAATTTCATCTCAGTCGAACGTTTTAGTTCATGACCGAGAAGACAGAACGTTTCTGCATAAAGTCATTAACGTGCTTTCAAAGGATGATTTTAAAAAATTAATGAGCTTTGTGAGCAGTCAAAAACAATTCAATGCCGAGGAAGCGTTTGGCTATATTGACAGCAATAATTTGGATGTTATTTTGTATTCTCTGACTCATAAGGAGTTTGATAAGGCAGCTGTATTATTAAATTTATATCCGGAGTATTTTACAAAGAATTACCTGAATGCTCGAAATAAGTACCAGGAAAGTGTGAATAGAAAACCATTAATTGAACTCATTGAGCATTATGATGAAGATGATAAAGCGACTTTATTTGAGCTTTTAAGTAATGTTCGATTTGAGCTACCGGAAGAGTTCGTTGAGGAGTTAGGTTTAACTGCCATATCTAATGAGTACTTTTGATAGAGCAGTTAGCTAAAACGTAGCCAGGGTGCAGCGCAGCTGAGCCAGGGTTTATTGATTTGGCCCATGGTTGAATATTCACCGCGCATTAGTTTCCCACTGTTTTATCTCCTTTTATTACCTAGAGACTTTGTTGTATTCACTTCAATTTCTACTACTATACTGTAGTAAAACGTAGCTGTTTAATTTTAAGGAAAAAAGATGAAAATGGATGCACGTTCACTGTTTGGCGGTTTGTGTTGTATCTTAAGTTCAACCTGATTTGCTTTTGAGCAGCACGGAGGCGGCGGTTATCATGGCGCGCCACCACCTAATGCCTGTTATCATAATAACGGTGGTTATCATAACAACGTCTACCACAATAATGTTTACCCAAACGGCAATTATCATCACGACTACAACAATAATGTTTGGTATGGTGGGAGTGTCAATGTCAATACCTGGGATAATAATGGCGTGTGGTTTGATGATAATCTGGATGATGATTCTGCTGTAGTGGTTGGCGTACCCGCAGAAGGATATTATGACCCCTCATGTCAAACAATTGATGATTGCAGTACAGGTATGTGCGTTCTGGTCAATACCTGTGATCAACCGTAGGATTTTATAAATTAGGATTTTATGAATAAGAATACATTTCAATGGGCGGTAGTGGGGGATGGTCCTGCAGGAATTGCAGCGGTTGGCAAATTATTGGATAACGGAGTTGTGCCGGAAGCGCTTTTATGGGTTGAGCCTTATTTTAAAGTAGGCGACTTGGGCCATTATTGGCGGAATGTGTCAAGTAATACGAAAGTAAAATACCTCAAAGATTTTCTATTGGCTGTCCAATCGTTTAACTATAAAAAGGCTCCTGATTTTGAATTAAATCATTTACCTACTGATGAAACATGTACATTACGTTATGCAGTCGAACCGTTGCAATGGATTACAGAGCAGTTTTTGCAAAAAGTTCATGCGGTGAAAACAACGGTTCATAACATGTTTTTATCTGAACGTTTATGGTCTTTATGTTCAAACGAAGAAACCTATCAAGCGAAACAGGTTGTTTTGGCTACAGGCGCTTTGCCTTCAGCACTCAATTATCCTGGCGTTAATGTGATTCCTTTTGATGTTGCTATTGATAAAGAAAAATTAACTTCAGTGATTAAGCGTGATGAAACCTATGGAGTTTTTGGTTCCTCTCACTCTGCGATCATTATTTTAAAGCATCTCGTTGATTTAAATGTTAAAAAGGCCATTAATTTTTATCGCTCCCCCTGTACTTATGCGATTGAAATGGAAGATTGGATCTTGTTTGATAACACGGGTCTAAAAGGACAGAGTGCAGCCTGGGCACGAGAAAATATTGATGGTGTTTTACCTCCCAATTTAGTGCGTTACAATATTAGTGAACCTAATATTTCCCGATTTTTACCGGAATGTGATCAAGTGATTTACGCCGTTGGTTTTGAACAGCGTAAAAGTATTGTCATTGGTGATTATGAGTACTCACGCCATAATCCTTACGTTGGAATCATTGGACCAGGGTTATTTGGCTTAGGTATTGCCTATCCTGAAACGCGTGCAGATATGTACGGTAATGTTGAATCGCAGGTTGGTCTTTGGACGTTTATGGTTTATCTCGAGAATGTGCTGCCAATTTGGCTTAAATATCCAGCGTAAAACGCTACCTTGCTCATTTTGACATGAAAAATCGACTTAAATGGGTCGTTTCCTAAGTTGTCTCTTTGGGAACAAATAAAATATTTGCATCCATAGCTGTCAGGCTACTTTTTCATTTTATTTGAACGCTCATCCTCCACAAAACACGTAATAATTACTTAATCTATGTTTGATATACTGAGCTCAATGGAAATATATCCATAGTGGGTATAAAATTCACAATATGATTGTACTATTTATGGAAGAAGCAACAAAGGTGAATGCCAATGATGTCGGGCTATGGGAGCTTTCAAGAGTGGACTAGGTGGAGTTGAGAATATGAAACTTACACAAGAACAACTAAAACGTTTAGTAGAACAGTACGATGCAACAAAAAAAATAGATAAAAAATACAGTGCAGAACTTGAACTTGCGATTAAAACAGCTATCGATTTCGTCGAAGAGCAATTTGATGAATACATGAATTTAATTGCTGTTTCTACTGGTGATGAAGAGTATAAAAAGGAGAGAGAATCCTTTTATGCGATTTTAGATAACGCGTTAAGTTTCGAAAAAGACTCGTATAAATGCAAGTTTAATCCCGCTGCTGCATTTGAAGAAAGCGAAAAAATCCGTCGTAAAATGAATCCTGCTGATCTTAGAGCCCTTCATGGCCAATCCAGCAATTTAGGGATTCGCGAAAAATATTTAAATGGCACTTTAGGGACTCAGGAATGGTTAGCTGATGTGGATCTAAAGCGTATGATCACCTCAATGGACTTACAGGATGATATTTACATCACGCGTTTTAATCCTGTTGATATTGGTATGCAGTTGCATTTTGCCCGTGAAAAAAATGGAGCCTCTGGTGCGCCATACTCTATTCCACTGCTTTTAAATAAGGGCAGTGCAGGACGACAAACTGGGTCACACTGGTTTTCTGTGGTGATCACAGTTGATCCCACAAGTGGTGATATAAGCTATGTCGTCGATGACAGCATTCCTTTATCTGAGTCACAAAAACGAGAAATTGAGCGTGTCTTAGAGCAGGCGATACATTTCAAAGAAACCTCTGTAGTACAAGATCAACAAAAAGTTTACGAAGCATTCCCTGGCAGACCCATTGTTAAAAAAGAGTTTGCAGACAATGCAACTCAAAAAGACTCTTTTTCTTGCGGCTATCGCGCATTACATGCTCTTTTAAACTCTCTTGGTTTAGCAGAAAAAGTAAAAGACAATATTAAAGCGGAACCTTATGCCAATTTACCTCGAGAAAGTACTGCTTTAGTACAACATGTTTATAAAGAACAATTAGATGGTCTGGAAGTAGCACCTGATTTATTGGGCGGATTAGCAAGAAAATGGGATTTTAACGAGTTAGAACAAGATGGTAAGCATAAGTTAAAAGCATCAAAAGTTACTGCTTATGTAGATCATATCGGTTCAGGTTTGCCTACTCCAAAAGTAGAGATGCCTAAAGTTGAAATTCAAGGCCATGAAACGGTTTCTAAAATACTTAAAGATTATGAGCGCGTAGCTAGATTAATGAGCTTTCCGATCCTTGTCAGTAAAGAGAAACCTTTATTGGCTACAGATTACGAGCAGTTTTTTCTAGGACTCCTGGAAAAAACCAAAGATCTTGCACCGCTTGAGTTTCTGGTACTCACTCCTTGCGATCCTACGGCATTGGATGGGCTAATTGCGTTAGCAACCAGTAAACTGCCAATTCACTTCAAGCATTTGACTCTTGATATTGCTGAAGATTTAAGCAAAGAACAGCAAGAAGGCTTTGTGATAAAACTGAAAACTCTGCTTCCTAATCTTTCCGAAAAGCAATTAAAAAATCTGAAAATTGATGATAAAGCGGGATTAATTACTGAAGCACAATGGAAAGAAATAGCTGCTGTAGTGCAAGGAAGAGGGATAACTGTTGATGTGATATTGCCTAAGGCATTCCAAATAACATCCATTCAACGAGATATCGATCGCGCTGTTTCAACCAATCAATTTAATCAGCAAGAGGTTGCTAAGACAGAGGTTGATTTAGGTGATGTAAAGCAAACCAAAAAGAAACGTACACGACCTCGCCCAAAAACAAGCGACGATTTATTGGCTAATTTGAGTGTCGATATTGAGTTGCAACAAGAACAACAGGTTGAAGTTGCTGTTCAAGCGCAAAAACTTGAAATTCAGGATACTGGAAAAGGCGATTTTGGGGTTTTGGAGGTCATTAAGGGTAATGATTGGGATGGACTTTTTGATCGGGTTCGTGGAGCAGCGGACCTTCAAGAGCTTCTCGATAATGTTGATCGTAGTTATTACAATTACAGTCATTACAATGATTTGCTCGTAAAGCAGTTCCGTGTTCCAAAATCATCCCGTTTATTAACACAAGAGCAACTGAATGCATTTTGGGCCAATTGGTTCGGGCATGTTGCTGATGGGCAATTTCCAATAACGAACCGTTATCTCTCTGGCATGACCACTCAAGCTTGCGAGCAATTATTTCTGCATGCCAAGAAGTTTCCATCTGGATTTGATCAAAATCATTTACCCAAAGGTTTTGCAATCATTGACTACCCTAAAGGGAGTGGGAATCGTGTATTGCATTATGATAGCCTTACTGCGAAGGAGATGAAAACACGTGATCTTCTTGCTCCGGTATTGCAAGAAGAACCTCAAGCCAAACCTCTGGCTGCCCCAGTATTTGAAAAAATAATGGGGCTGTTGCGCGATACTCCTAATGGACAAGTTATTGCAGCACAGTGGGATCAATTGAATAGCTGTACTTATGACCGTGAGACGGTGAATGTATTCAAGCAAAACTTGGGTCAATTAGCTACTTATTCAGATGTAGATTTAACAAAATTGTTTGAATTGTGTACTGATAGCAATGGCACGTTCAATACTGAAAAATTTGATTTTATTATGAATCAATCTGCTAAAATAGCAGAGCTATTCTCAGGTAGGATTCATCCTACAAAGATAAATCCAGCATTTGCTGCCCTAAAAGAATTATTTGGTGAAGATGGTGCTTATTCAGTTATTAGCTTAGCTCGTGCACATGAAGCCAGCAAACAAAAAGCCCAGCCTTTCCTGGACAGTATTTTATCTGCAGATCATCCAAAATTAAGTACTCAACTTAAAGAATGGCAGGCTCAGATCCCCACTTTAAATTCAGAAGCGTTGCTCCAGGTATACAGTCAACGTGGTCCCAAAGGGTTACAGGAATTATTTGCTCTTTTGGAGAAGACGGATTTAGAAGTATTAAAAGCGCTTGACAGTGTTCTTTTTTCTCGTGCCCCCACCTATATGCCATTGCTTGATCCTAAAATTCAAGAATCAATCAGGGCGCTTTCCGGATTAAATGAAGCCCAAAAACAATGGTGGAATGCGTTATTAAAAATCCATGGTGAGCATGTTGGTTATGATGATTTGCCTGTACTTTTAGGTTCTTTTAAGCAATTTTGTGATATTGTAAAAGACAAACGTTTAGAGTTTTATAAACTTCATCCTCATAGTTTTGTTGATGTTTATAACTTGCCTGTTGCTCTCGCTCGCATGGTAACAATTCTTGATAATTGTAATAAAGATGATTTGAACGTGCAATGGGAATGCATCACCAGGATTTCTTTAAATCCTGCGGGTGCCATTCTTGCAATCACTGATGGGATAATCGCTGATCCTGTAGAGCAGAAAAAATGCAGTTTTATTGTCCCTGAAATGGAGTTGAGAAGTTCAGTTTATGAGGTCAATGCAGGTTATAAGTCTAATAGTGAATACTGGCACGATATAGGCAAAGCATCTGCTAAAGAGCTTAAAAAATTATTTTTCCTAAAATTGGCTTATGAAGCTCACCACTTACCGCTTTCATTTTACTATCAAGCTATAGACGTTTTGGAACAGAAAAATTTTGCTCCCGAGGTGCAAAGCCAGCTGTATGCTTTATTATTTGCTTCAACAACAGGCGAGAAAAACAGTTTATTCCTCGAGGATATCGAACAGTCACTGACACAATGGAGTAACATTGTTGATTCTTTAGGGAATCTTCCCCTTCCAGGAGCAATTAAAGCACTTCCAAATCTGGAAGATAATGCGCGAAAACAATTGGTGGAACGTTTATTTGATTTAACTTTTCCTCCTTCACTGCCTGTTTTAGTCAATTTATTGGATTTAATTGCAAACTCATTGCTATTGGAAACCAGTAATCCATTCAAAATTAAAGCAGAATTTGAAGCAAAAATGGATAAACTGGATGATACATGCCGAAAACTGGAGTGGGCAACAAAATATTATGGTGATGCTATTTACCATGGAATGCAATTTTATGGTGAGGAAGAATACAGTCGCCCTCCAAAAGAGTCAATATTCTACTCCCATATGGCAGTTACTCTGGCATTAATTGGGTATAACTCTGAAGCACAAACTTTAGCAGACATTACTGATCAAAGAAAAATCTTAATATCACTCATTAGTACTTTTCAGATTGATGTCGAGAGTGCAGAACAACTTGCGAATCAAGCTGAAACTCTCAAAATGCATCTAGGAGAAGATAATGCGAACTATGTTTTAACCCTGTTAACAAAAATTGATACGAATACAGCGGAGGATGTAAAATTATCTCCTGAACGGCTGTTGAGCGTGTTGAAAGGGGCGGTAATGGCATATCTTACAGCAGAGCCAATGCCTCGTGCTAAAAAAGATTTTGAGCTCTTTATCCAAAACTACGTAGAAAAAGAACTTGGCGCCTATTATGCGCCTGATTACTTCAAGAAATTGCAAGCAAAAGGCATAGCGCCCGCTACAAAAACGTTGATTGAGGAAAAATTTCCCAAACGCGAAGATCAAGAGCAAGTTATCGCGATTTTAAATCAATTTGAACAACCTGGTGAAAGCAATACTTACGATAGCCTGGTGAAAAAAATTGCGAAACTTTCTGAATCAATGACGCCTTCTGAAAGGAAAAATTTTCTAGATAATCTGCAAAGAACAGAGTTGTATCAAACTAACGATGGTAAACTTGGAATCGCTACTTTTGAGAAGTTGCTCGATGCAATGTTAGTTCGCGGCCATGTCAATGATTTCATGTATCTATTGGCTCAACCTGCTTCCATAGATGCTACAGTTTTAGCCGCTAAAGCGATTATGTACTTGGAAACGACGTTACCTGCTTTGGAGAAAACACCAAGTCAAACAGTATCCAAGAAAGATGCTTTAGGTTTGATAACCCGTATGTTGTTAAGCAGTTCACCTGAGAGTTTGACTTCTAAAGTTGAAGTAGAACGGTCAGATGAGCGAACTCTAGAGGGACTTATTTCTCGATTGACTCAATTGGAAAAAGATATAGCAGAAGCGAAACCCATTGACTTAAAAACGCTGGAAGCAGAGCTTTTGGAGGCTAAGGGCAATCTTACTGGGGATTTTAAAGATTTAAATGACTTATTGGATCAACTTAAAGATCTTAATAAGCCGAGACCAGTTATCACACCAAAACCTAAAACACCAATAGTTCAAGAACCAGTCGTTTCTGTACATGTAAAAGAGGCTACTGGTTTTTTTGCGACGATGAAAACAGTCTGGAATGCGCTTTTTGGCAAAAAACAAGAGCCTAAACAAGGATCACTCGACAGCTCGGAAAGTCGAGAATCTCTCAAACGAGCAGCAAGTAAAGAGTCTGTAAGCACTGTAGCAGAAGTTGAAGTAATTCCAGAAGAGCCCAAACCAACACTTGGCAAAGCGCCTGTGGGTTCTGCTTTAAAAGCTTTGCGAAAGGAACAAGAAAATAGAGCTTTATATCAATCCGTATTCACTGATTTATTTAAAGAAGTGTATCGAATTGCTGAAAATTACCCTGGTGCGAAAAAACTACTGATTGATTTTGTCAAAATTTATATTGATGGGTACGACAGAGCTCAAGGCAACTTAATTGTTGATGCATGGAAGTGTGTTGATACGATTCGTAAAGAGTTAAGTAATATAGATACTGATGTTATCCGCTCATTGTGTTATCACTTTAGTGGTACTGAAGGTGAATTCACTCCCGAAACTCTTTTGGGTTTAATGCGAGCTCCTGACTATGTCAAATTACATGATGCGGATAAAAGATTATTACTCACCATCGCTTCTGTATTACTCAATAATGACAAGCACTTTACACTTGAAGAATTTAATGCGCTTATTAGTCGTTGTAGTGATCCAGTGTATGGCAAGGATTTTCTTGCAGGGCTAAGGAAGTTTTATGCTACAGCACCTTATCCTGATTTGGAAAAACTTGATGCTTGGCATGAGAAAGCAAAAGCAGCAAGAAAAGAAGAGTATGCTAACCTTTTAAAGGCTCATTATGCTGTTTTTGATAAACATCCTTGCGAACGTGAAATCGGTGAGCCCGGTAGTAAGAAAACAGGCAATGGCTTCAGGCTTAAGTTTGCTGAAAATAAAGTTAAAGAATTTACCAATGCAGAGGCGCTTACTCCTGAGCTGGCAAGCCTTGATATGGCAGTTAAAGACGCGCGTAAGTTATATACTGAAGAATTAATTCAAGAGTTTAAAAAATTCCAAGCGGATGACTTTCGCAAAACTCCTGCAGGTTCTAATGCACGCTTAGTGGCTATCGCTGCTGAACTTCTGTATCGAAGTAAAGGTAATGATGGGCCAATGGGCAGTTCTTTTGAGATTAATACAACGCAATATCTTGCTATTCTTGGTGCGATGAATGCAGGTAAGCACAATACGAGTGAAATTGGTACTGGGGAAGGTAAGTCCCGTATTATGGCCATCTTAAATGCTTGCCAATATGGACAAGGTAAAACAGTCGATTTTGTTACCAGTGATGTGAGTTTGGCGACTCGTGACTATCTCGAGTTCCAATCGTACTTTAGTTTGTTAGGTGCGGAAACCAATATAATTTACGCAGATACTCCTGCAAGTGAATATCGTAGAGGTGGTATTAACTATTCTGATGCGTCTAATTTAAGTTTGTTCCGTAACAAAGCACGAAGTATGGGACAAGAGAATTTAGTCATTGTTAATGATAAATCAAAACGCGCTTTGATGCTTGATGAAGCAGATAAAACTTATTTTGATTCATCCGATGTGCGCTATAATTTTTCGACTCAATGTGATGAGTCACTCAAAGGAATGGAGTGGGTTTATCCTTTATTGGTTGAGTTTCTTGCGCAAGACGATATTGAAAAAAGTACAACGAGAATGGATTTGTATTTTGATGATGTTGAGGCGTGCAATGAGGCATTTCTTGCTTTTGTTGTTCTGCATGCGGAAACAGACGAACAAAAAGCAAAACTCAAAAGGGTATCTGAAGGACAGCTTGAAACCTGGTTGGAATCTGCTGTTGTTGCCAGGGCACTGATTTTTGATAAAAAATATGCAATTGAATCAGATGTTGAAATTGAAACTCCATACGGACCTAAAATAGCGAGTGATGCAAAGTTAATTTCAGGCACGGAAAAATCAGCCAACTCGAAATTTTCATTTGGGGTGCATCAATGTTTGCATGCCCATTTGAATATGTTGAGAGCGCACCCGGATAGAGCGAGAGTCCATGAAAGTCCGGTGAGTGAGCGATTAAAAGAATGCCTCACTGACTTTACCATTGAAGCTGAAAAACAAATTATATACTCCTCTTCAAGTAAGAGTTTGTTAGATGATTACGGTGATGATGGTACCTTAATTGCTGTAACCGGAACTGCTGGCTCTATTATTGAGCGTGAAGAAGCAACTCATCTTTACGGCAAGATGGAGTTTATCGTGGTTCCTCGCCATAATGGTTTGAACCGGGTAGATAAAGCAGTTCGTCTGACTGCAGACGAAGAAGCCCAGCTTAATGCGCTTGTCGATTATATTCTTGAATTTAAACGTACGGGTAAACCAGGCAATACAGCAGGTAAACCGGTGCTGGTCATTTGCGAAGATGACAGTAAAAGTAAGGCAATGAACAAGGCTTTGGTAGAGGATCTTCAAAAACATGGTATCAATACTGACAATTGCGTTCAACTCATCAGTAATGATTTATCTGCTGAGGAAAGAAATAAACGTATTGAGCGAGCAGGTAAAGTCGGTTTGGATAGTAAAACCGGGGAAACTTTGGAAAGTATGATTACGATTTCTACCGGTATGATTGGTAGAGGAACGGACATCAAACTGTCAAAAGAGGCTGTTGAGAATGGCGGCTTGGAAGTAATGGGAACTTATCTGCCTCGTGAACGCGACATGTTGCAGTTTTTCGGTCGTGCAGGTCGTGCGGGGCAAGTCGGTGGTGCACGACTGGTTTTAAATAAAAAAGAGTTGGAGCGTACGTTAGGTAATACAGCTCTTAGCGATGGATTTTATACTCAAACGGAAACGTTCCTAAAACGTCAGCAAGCACTTATGGATAGAAATGTTCAATGCATGCGCTTGATTGTTAATGTTAAAAACGATTT
Organism: Legionella sp.; assembly: GCA_051657005.1. Taxonomy (GTDB): domain Bacteria; phylum Pseudomonadota; class Gammaproteobacteria; order Legionellales; family Legionellaceae; genus Legionella. The sequence goes on from JBOFJV010000051.1 coordinate 11,866, forward strand.
TGATAAGCTGTTGACGGATAACTTTTTTGATCAATTCAAATTAAAAATAGATGAAAAACAGTGGCCTCTGGTTGATGATGAGTGGAGGAAATTTATTAAGAACAAAGATCAAGAATGGAAGAAAATTGAGAGTTTAATAAAATCTGAAATGGATAAAGTGAATCCCGATGTGGCTCAAATCAACGGACAATTGGCTCTTTATCAAAAAAGCGTACAAGGATTATGGAGTGATTTCCGTCGCAAGATTGAGGCGATTCCAGACTTACGTGCTGTTTCTGTGGTTGAGGTTAAGCCAATCTCTTTATTAAAAGAAGATGTAGGCGCACTCAAATTAGGTGATCAGATTGAAGGATTATTACAAGACTTTGATGTCGAACAAGTAGTGAAGCATGAAGTGACCGTTTATGATCGATACGATCCTTCTCATGATGGGCGAGCTGTCGTGTACAGCAGACCATTTGAAAAACTAAGGGCAGTGTTCCGAGGTGAACGAAACTTATTTGCTGACTTCTTTGCTGCGCAAAAAGGTGAAGGGATTGCATTCCCTAATCTTACCGCGTGGTGGAAAGGTCATATCAGCTTTGGACATTTATTTGGCTTCGCAGCAACTAAAGAAAAGGTAGAAGCTCCTGTATTAGAAGAAGAGCATATGGAAGTCGAAGCGAGTGATTTTGAAGCGCAGGTTGAGAAAGAAATAAGTTCTTATGGCATCATGGCGCAAAAGAAACTTGTTACTGCAGAGTCTCATGAAGATTATTTGAGAGAAAAAGAAGTGGTGAAACAGAAAGACGGTGTTGTTTCTTCGTTTTCTCTAGTTGAGGATCATGTAGAGCATATAGCGCATGAACATCCTGTTGATGAGGATGCACAGCATAAACAGCAACAACAAACATTCTAATAGTAATCAATACGTAGCCTGGGTGATGTACACCGTAACTCAGGTTACTCTTTTATAGAATGATGCGTTCGATAATGCCAAAACTTGGGAAATGCCAGGCAACATACAGTAACACCAATAATACACAACACGCCCCCAGATACGAGTGCTGTAGTAATACCAAAACTGGTCGCAATAAAACCTGCTCGCGTATCTCCTAATTTAGGTCCGCTTAAATAACTGATCATTTCAATACCCGCCAAGCGACCACGATATTCTGTAGGAATGGTATTATTCCATAAGGTTGTACGAAAAATACCGCTGATTGCATCAAAGGCACCGGAAATGGCTAGAAAAAATAACATCAGCCACAGAGAATGTGATAAACCAAAGCCAATGATTGCTGCCCCCCATAATACAGCCGCAATTGCAATTGCTTGCCCATCATGCTTTATTTTTGCTGTCCACCCACTAAAAAAAGAAATAACTAACGAGCCTACGGCAGGCGCTGAGTAGAGTAAACCAAGCGTTTTCGCCCCTCCAAACGTTTGGGCTACTGCGGGAAGTAGTGCGTTGGGCATCGCAAAAACCATGGCAATAAAATCGACAAAATAGCTGCCAATGAGTTCCTGACGGCTGAATGCAAACGAAACCCCTTGCTTTAATGAGGACAAAATGGATGGGTGTTCCGTTATGGCAGGTTTTGGGATGTTGTGCATTTTTACCAAAGTAATTAATGAAATAAAGAACGTCATTAAATAAATTAAGTAGGTGATCACAATACCGTATTGGGCAATGATGAGTCCGCCAAGAGCGGGGGCGATGATCATGCAAAAACTGAATTTGAACGTCGCAAGTGCGCCAACATTTTTATAATCTTTAGGATCCACAATTTGTTGGGTGATGCTGTCATGCGCAGGGCGGTGGAGTCCGATGATGGCATACATGGATGTGGACACGATAAAAATAAGGCTTAGAGAAGGGTTGTCTTGATATGAGTTGATGGCCAGCAGCAAACAGCCTAAGGTCAGGAGTAGTTCACTCATGATTAATAATCCGCGCCGATTGTAGCGGTCAGCAAATACACCACCAATAATGGCAGTGATTAATAAGGGCAATACTTGTGCAAGGCTGAGCAACCCAACCATGAGGGTGGATTGGGTGATTTTATAAATTTGATAGGGCAACGCCACATTGCTGAGCATGGTCCCAATAAATGAGATAAACTGGCCAAGATAAAGCAGTCGGAAATCACGGTTTTTTTTAAGAAGAGAGAGGTTGATAAGCTGGCTCATTTTGAACTATCCAAATGTGTGGGAAATGCAGGCAAAAATAAGGAAATGATTCTATGCTTTTTAGTTGATTAAGTACAGCCATCTTCCAATCGTAGCCTGGGTGCAGCGTAGCGGAACCAGGGTTTTGTTAACCTTCATCGGAAAACCAGGGTTCCGCTACGCTCTGAGTGATCCTGACATTTATTTGATCAAATGATCTTTTTTCACTGGAATGGTTTGAAAAAGATCGTTTCTGCGAGAACAGGAATCCATTTTGCTAATAAGGTGAGGTGCTGGCTGGCTGGATAAACTCCTGCCTTCGCAGGAATGACAAATAATTTGATCTTTCTGTGTCATTTTTACGCCAGAAATGTGTATAAAAAAATGTCATGATTCCTCAGATCGTAGCGGAACCCGGGTTTTGTTACCCTTCATCGGAAAACCCAGGTTCCGCTACGCTGCACCCAGGCTACAAAAGATAGAGACAAATAAGGACATCATGGTATGTTATTATTTCGTCACTATTGTTAAAATATGCATTAATTGATTTTTTATTACTTGAAGTGTGTTTATGTGTATTGAAGTGAAAAATTGCCTTTGTCATTTAATTCAACCTGCAATTCAGCGTGATGCTAACTTTGCGTTTAAACTGAACTACTTCAGTAAGCACACGTGTAATGAGCTTTATGATTTTTTAGAGTTTGCTTATCCTTTGCTGTTAGAAGACAGTTTGTTGATGCAAAATCATGTATTTTTTAAATTAAATTCAGAGTGCGCCACGAAAGTGCACGACCGCTAGTAGCTGCAAGTTCTACCGGGAAAGCGCGACCGAGCGCATTTCGTACTTAGCCTTGGGCTGTATGTGGTAACGCGTATGGTTAAGCGTAGGCAAAGGAAGTTGTAAGCCGTAAGCCTCAAGGTTGAAGTGATTGAGCTCCGTTAAGTTTAGTATGAGA
>JBOFJV010000052.1:0-35156 GCA_051657005.1 Legionella sp.
AGGCCATGTGCAGTATTATGGTGTAAGTTTCAATTTCAAAATGGTGTCAAAATTTCTGTACGAAGCCAAGAGGATAATATTTAAATGGCTCAATAGGCGGAGTCAACGCAAGTCGTTCGACTGGAATAAATTCGACCTATTCGTAAATAAGCATCCACTACCAGATGCAAAAATAATACACCGATTGTTCTGATTGATAAGGTATGAGTATGTAATGAAATTGTCTTGAGCCCATTGCCTTAGTAGGGCACGATGGGTTCTAAATGGGGGGTTGTCCAGGTGACTGGTTAACTCTACCAGCTAAAACTTTGAGTGTTGCTGCTGTATACCATTGCATGTTGGAACTGATCGGTGACTGAGTGAAAATTTGTTGAAGACGAATGATAAAAGTCTTCAATATCTGACATAGGGTATCCTTCGATTTTGGCCTTAAGTTCGGTTACATCTATTTTTGACCATTGAACTTTATTTTTGATAAGTTCTTCAACGCTGCTCCATGTCCACGGCGTTTGCTGAGGATGCTCTAATTCGTATAATGCATTTTTTATTATTGGCGATAAGAATTTGTATGCAATGGTATAGTTGAAACTAGGACTAAAACGGCTTGAAATTTTTTCATTTTCTTCTGCAAGCCAATGATGCCGCGTAATTAATTCTTTAAGAATCTGTTCCGGTTTTAGAGCATCAAATCGGGCTATAAAAAGCCATTTTAAATTATATGTTTTTGAATTCCAGTAATCATCAAGAAACATTTTTTTGTATTTCGCTTCAACCGTTTGGCGAATTGAATACTCACTTACATAAAGATAAATGTTATTTGCCTCATTTTCATCGACCATATATCCTTCTACTTTCACCAACTTTTGGTCTTTTCGAGGGAATAGGACCTGATTTCTTCGAGCCCATTCAGTTCGTTGCTTGTTTTTTCTTCGGTTACTTCTTGTTGTATTTCTGAGGCTTTTGCAGTCATCCATGCTTGTTGTAACTCAGGTTGTAACTCAGAGATCAATTTTTCTTTTAATTGGTTGACTAATGCTGGATACATGGATGTCCTCATCGTTAAAGAATGAACTCATAAAAGATTTTATGTTTATAATATGAGCATTGAAGTGCTGAATTGTACATAAAATGCGTCAATCATTCAATACAAAAAATAATCATAAAAGCATTTAATAGGGCAGATTGGGATTTGGTGGATTAATCGTAACTTAAGGTTTTTTAAATAGATTTTAAAAAAGCCATTCCCCGAGGACAAGCCTCGGGGCATTGACAGAGAGGTGAGAGTCAGTTGCAAGCAAACAGGATGCTCTTTTAATACGATTGTTGACTCATATTTTCTTTGTTCGCACTTAATTGCCTGCTTTGTTCGTTGATATCAACAAAACATTCTATATTAGTCATCAAATAGCGCAGGTTTTTTGGAATTGAATCCATACTGACTTGGCGTATTCCTTCTTCAAACGCCACGAGATCTGTTGAACCTGCGTGCATTTCTTCTTTTGAGCAACTGGAGAATAACGCTTTGTGTTTGTGACCAGCTGGCAAACGGTTACCAAGAAGTTGAATGTGGTACGGCATTTGTTCTTGCATGCTCTCATTCAGCCATAATTTATCAGTGATACTGATTTGAGGATCTTGGATCAATTCATTGGCTAAATGAATTGTCATTTGCACAGTAATATCATAAAGCCTACTGTATCCCTTTTTATTTCTCTTCGTATCTTTATCACTTTCTAAAATTTGTGTTTGAGCTCGCCAAATTTCCATCAATGCTTCTTTGAAAAAATTAGCGCGATCGTCTTGTGGTCTGGCTTTAATTGAAGATAAATTTGAAAATAATAAGGTGGCTTGCTCTTTACGTTCTTGATTTCTAAACCATTCTTTATTATATATTTTCTGTTGATCTGCAAAAAAGTCTCTATAACCTTGAAGTTTACCTGTGACTTTATCATGGCCATTTGTATTAACAATTTCTTTATCAATGCGTGTTATTTCGTCAGTAAATGCAAAGACTTTTCTTAAACCTGATGTTAAGACCTTTCTTCTGGTTGATAAATCCATACTTGAAGAGACTTGGGGCACTTTTATTTCTCGAGCCACCATTTTCTTATATTCATCAAAGCATCTATCACTAAACTCGCTGCCTAAATCTAAAATTCCATGATGAAGAAGTTTCATGATACTTTGACGTTCTCCTGCATGTTGACTGAGGTGCATAAAGTAGTGTTTCCAGTCGCTGTTGGTTTGTAAATCTTGTGCCGAATGTATCGCTTTAATGGAATTTTTTAGTAAATTAAGCCCAGGAATTCGGTGATTGAACCAAGCTACTGCGAGATTTTTGAGTGTAGGACCATTGATTTCTTTGCCTTTGATCGCAGCAAAAAATTCCAAATATCGTGCTCTTAATTCAGCATCTTTTGAGCTCGCCATAAACTGCTCTAATAAAGTGACTTCTTTATGTTTTGCTTGTAATGCAGCAATTTCTTGCATGATTGTAAGTGTTTGATCTAACAAGAGTTCATCTTTTACTGGTGCATTCGACCATGCTGAAAAGACATCAAGCACGTCATCTTCTTCCAGGGTTGATTCGTGCGCTTTTTTCATAAAGTGGATACCTAAATCCAATTCTTTTTCAGTTTTGATATCTGCCTTATCCAATGCCTCCCAAAGAGCAGTGATCATCGATTCGCTAACCTTTATTCCTTTAGTTTTTGTTATAAATGTTTGGACTTCCTGTACTTCTTCATCTAGGTCTTTTAATCCACTATTAAACTGTTCTTCAACTCGAGATTGACATTCTTTAGGTAACTTACTGATATCAACTGCAAGCATTAGGTACGTATTAAGCGCGTTGGTTCCTCCAGTGATGGTTCCATCACTTAATGCATCCCCAAGCAATTTAATTGATTTTAAAGATGCACCAGCATATCTTTTATGTGCGCAAAGCTCAAAAAACAGCTTGTTTTGCTCAGGAGTCATTTGATTAAACAGCGTCACATAATCAGTATAAGACTCATCTGCTTTATGCGAAAATCTTCTGTCAGAAGCGATTAAACCGACTTGATGTACAAATGCATTAAATGCTTTTGCTGCATCCTCAAGTTGAATAAATGCTCTTTGAGCGTCCGCATAGTTGGTTTGACTTATTTTTCCTTTTAAGTTTCTTACAATGTATTCCACTGAAACATAAGGAGGTAAAGCAATTAAAGGCGCAAAAATACGTTCTTTAAAATCTGGAGTATCAATTCCATCTTTCAAAATATCGACTAAATCAGATAGATCCTTTTCGGAGACTGGCTGTCGTTGGGAAATAAAATTCCAAAAGTCTTGTTGCAGTCCTTTAGGTAAATTGCGCAGTACCGTTGGCATCGGTAAATGAGGCTCTTGTACTGCTTCATCTGATATCTGCGTTGTTTCACCCAGCACTATTTGGAATAAAGGCCTCATGACTCCAAGCCGTTGATCCGCTAACTCTTGATGATGTTGCAGTAAGTACTCGCCTAATTGGATGATTCGTTGTGCACGAATTTTCGTTAGCGCTCCTTTATTTTGATTAATGAGATCAATGAATAGGTGTAAATCGCCCTCAAGTTTCTTCTCAGTCAATAAAGCGGTAATTTCTGGACTGTAAGTAAAGAGTGTTATTAAATCCTGAGCCAAGTCTTTATCTAAATCCTTCCAGAAATGACGATGAAGAATATGTGACAAATTGGTCATGAGCTCTAAAGTATTTCTATCATCAGTAGCAATATACTTATTGCTTGCGATCTGCATTACGATTTCATGCAGTAACCCGTATTTAGTCAAATCTTCCGCTTGAGCAAGTTTCGGCTGAACGTCCTTAAATACGTCAAGATTGAAAAATGCATTAAGGCATTCTAAGTAATGTCCATAATCGTCATCAGGAAATTTTTCGGATAGAAGCACTATGGTGTCCGCAATATTTTTTGCGGGAATGAGGAACCATTGTGGTTGTGACAGCTTGGTTAAAGCTGTAAATAATTGTTCTGTTTTCGTTTTATCGCCAGCAAGACTTACTTTGTAGACGGCCTCAAAGAAATAATCCAGATATTCACCTGAGTTACCGTAGATTGCGGCTACAATTTCATTATCAACCCGTGTTCCTTTAAAATAATGATTATCAGCGCCCTTAACCCATTCTTGATAAAAGGTAATCAGTGATTTCAATTCTTTATCGTCTTTAAGCGTGGCTTTATCCTTTGCTTTAAGACCTGTATGCACTACAAGCGCTGAGACACTGCCTTCTCGTAGTGATTCATGTTGTTCATGAGCTTCTTTATGCACAGACACGGGTTCTGCAACTTTATTTTGTGCTTTTCCTCGGCGGATAGCCTCTTCGACTCGATCTTTTAACTCATTTGCCTGATGAATAATATGATCATAAAGAGGAATAAGGGCCGCATCATAATTTGGAGTATTTGCATCTCGTTTATCAGGATGATATTTCAGGTAAATTTCACCTCTAAGTTTTTTCTTGATTTTTGCAAGCTCTTCTAAATCTGCAGGGGTTACTGGTTTATTTTGATCATTTTGTAATGTCAAAATTTCTATTTGATCCTTAATGAATTTTAATAAGACTTCATCAGGACCATCCAGTTTCGCACTGTTCTTCTTCAAGTATTTTGCAAGATCAAGGAATAAGCCTTTATTTAAGTCACTATACTGCAAGCAGAAACCTTCCCAAACCTCAGCAACATGATCAGCAAAATCTTTATAAACTTCTTCACTGTCTCCAGCTTTCCCAGCAAGGCGAGTGCTCCATAAGCTTTCGATTTTTTTTCTGCAATCAAGCCAATTTTCTTGGAAGCGTTGTAGTTCATACTCATCCCAATTATCAAAATTAGTATGCATTACATCGATGACATCACCCGATAAGGTGGCAATCAGAAATTCTTTGCGACGTAAGTACACTTCATTTTTCTTTTTAAGTTCGTATCTTAATTGTTCTAATGAACGTGCTTGCAAATAGTGTTCTTGAAGTTCTGCAGGTTTTTCATGCTTTTGTGCATGTTTCGCTAAGTCTTTCATTTGTGTTGAAGTGCGATCGCTAAAGTCTCTTGCTCGTCCTTCTTCGAGCCATTTCCATTTATGTGAGTCAATATTGTCATGCTTTTGAAATTTCTTGCGTAAATGCAGCGCTTGGTCATTCATAATTGCTACAAGCCGTTCATGATGATCTGATTCTTTATCACTGTATTTGCTGAATTCCTTTCTAATATCGTCATAGTTAATGATATCAATACAGGTTCCCTGAGCGCCATTTCGTCCCTGGCGGCCCAATTCTTGTTTGGCGATTTGAGGAAGAGCAGGGTAGGTACGTAATACCATAAGGCCGGCTTCAGTTTCGGGTTTAATGTCTGTTCCGCGGCCCATTCTTGAGCTGATGGTAATTTTTCCAGCAGCACCGGCATGAGGGACTACATCACTTTCTGCTAAACCGCTGTCATTGGTGTCTTTAATGAATAGGGAAAGATCAAATGTTAATCCATCTTCACGTGCTCTACGCTGTATTTCCTTGAGCAGTTCATCATATAATTTCTTGACTTCAATATCGTCTTCACAAGTGATTAAGATAGGACGATCGTCAAATCCTAAGAGGTGATCTAAAATGTCACTGACTTGTTGTTTTCTGCTGGCACTATAGATTGCGCCTAAGAATTTAGTGCGTAATTCTTCATGTGATGGCAATTTCACGACGTGAGTAATCCCAAAAACCTCCTCATATTGCTTTAAATCTTCCTCATTTCCTGCAGTACCTGTACAGCCTTCAATTTTGCTGTAATACTTTTTCAAGGTATATTTGGCATTACTTGATAAAGCAATAGTGCTGTCAGGTTCAACGAAGAAATTAGGTGGCTCTCCTTTTTTTACGGCCGCTTCATTGAGGCGTACGTGAAGGAATTGCTGGACTAAGTCACTGTAGGTTGAGCCGTGTTTGATTTGATTTCCAATGAGCACCTTGGCAAAACGGGTATTAATGACAGTGCGTTCACCAACAACTTGTTGATCAGGACGTACGGAGTAGTGTTTCCCTTCTTGTAAGCCTTGAGCAACATGGGATGCTACCAGCAATTTCTTTAATTCGTTATCTCGTTTTTCAATTGCTTTGGGGTCAATAGACGTTGCTGGATTAATAAATTTTGCCAAGAAATCCGATTGTTTCGGAGCATTTATAGATTCCTTTTGCAGTAGTTCACACAATTCTTTCAGATGTAGGTGTCGAGAAATATAATAAACGCCATCTTTCTCAATAAAACTTTTGTCAGTAACATTTTGCTCATAGTACTTATGAACAACACGATAAACCCATTCGTCAAAATTATAAATTGCTTCTGCGCCAGTATTTGCGGAATAGTTAAATTGCGTGTCCTCAAACTTCAATACGAAATCGCACTCGTCAACAAAGGCGACACGTAATTTGGGATCAAGATTGATGTTTTTAATGTGTTGCCAAATTTGCGTGGATTGGAATAGACTGGAGTTACCAATCGTGCAAAAGTTGACTTTACCAATTTTTGTAGGTGAGTCGTTGGTTTTATAAGATTCATTTGGCGAGTTTGGCGTAATATAGGAGTTTTCAATTTTCATCGCATCCAGCACGTGGATGAATTCTTCTTGGTCGCGTTTGGAGAGACTGTCTTTGGAGCTGAAAATATCAACGACCTTACCATTCAATGCTAAATAAGAAACCCGCATCATGGAAATGATACTTTTTCCTTGTCCGGTACGTACCTGATGCAGTAACTTTTCATCGTTGTGCATTGCTGCATAGATGAGATCCAACATCTGCGTGTGATTGACCCATTTTCCAGTTTTACGCAGCAGGATTTCGCGCATACAGGCCAGCATTCTAGCTGAAGCTAAAGTCGCTTTTTCTTTATCTTCGGGGTCGATACTCTCCGAAAGTTGGAGCAGCATATTTCGTTGCAAGAAAAGTTCTTGTTGTAAGTAGTCAAATTGAAGATCAGCAAGATTCGCAACTTGGCTGTAATTATTAACATAATAGATCAGCTCAAGTAATTTTCTTTGTTGGTCTTCATGAACAAAACCTTTTCCTTTTTGTTTTAGCCCACTCAGTACACGGTATAAATCTTTGTTTTCAGCTTCGGTAACGCTGTAGTGGCGTTTTGGGGTATTTTGTGGTTTTTTAAGACCTTGCTCAACTGTTTCAAAACGATGAATAAGTTGTTTTACATCCGTAAATTCAGAATGGACAAGTAATTTGGTCAGTAATCTAACACTTGGTCTCGGTTCTGTACCGCAATATTTTGCGAGTTGATGGAGTTCTGATGGATCGAGTTCTTTGAGGCGATTTTTTAGCGTGTCGAGATCTGCCTGAGTGCAGAATGTTTCTTCATCAAGGTTTTTAATCTTTTTCCTTAATTGTTCAAGATCGACTTCTGTCTTTGTGATATCTAAATCAGTAATCGACTGCAGGAGAATCATCTGAATGTATGAATCTTTAGGCGTGTTAATAATTTCAAAAGTATCAATGTTTTCTTGAGCAAATTTGGGATTTTTTTGCAGGTACATCTCAACCAGTTTGATTTGAGATTCTTCCCAAAACCCAACCAGTTCAGGGGCAACCTTAGCTTCAGTGGCGCTGAGTGTGATTTGATATAAAATATACTCACGTAGCTCATGAACTTTTGCATTTTGAGATTCAAGTGAACCAATAAATTCGCTGATGCCTTTTAGCCAGCTTGGGTTTGCATCTGCTGCATGCAGTTTTTCTATGGTTGATCGGGCTTGATTGATAAAGTTATTATCCATCGGGAAATTTAAAGCATATTTCGCAAGTACTGGTTTGTATTTACTGGGTAATTTCTCAGAGGTTACAATTGCAACTATATTTTTTCTTAGTTGATCGGGATTAATTTTGGGTGTCAATTTATTCAAATTGGCATTTAACAACGAAGATCCTTCTTCTGCTTCGGCATCCCGAAGTTGCAAATCCAGGATCATGGTCAAGATATTAATAGGATAGTGTGAATTTTCCATGTACTTGGGATCAAGCAGACTTTCAAGCCACGAAGTGAGTTGTTCTAAAGAATAAAGCTTTTGTTGTCCTTTATGTTTTCTCGAACTTTGAATTAATAGGCCTAAAACCTGTCCTAAATCATTATAATAAGGCTTGTTATCAATACTTGAGAGCAACTTTAATAAAACATCCAAACGTTTATTTTGTACTTCTCCTTCAGCCTCGACAGCAATGCATTCATGAAAGAATGTTTCAACCAATGGCATGTTTTGCGATTTAAAGTTGATTTTTAAGTGTTTCGCCATGTATTTTATGGCTTGATCTTTTTCATCAAGATTTAAAGGACGATATGCCGCATCTTGGTACATGATGGCACAACCCTCTTTAATTTGTGCTGTAACAAATTCTTGCCGTGCTTTTTTGGGGTTATGTTCTGTTGAAATTTTATGGTCAGCTGCAGTTAAATCAGAATAAGTTGGTAGCATGGTAGAGTGTGTAAAATCAATTGATCTCATTTGTTGAATGAGCAATTCCTGTTGTACTCTAATGTGATAAAAATCTACTTTGTTTGTTGGTGTTACGGGACTAGACCAGGAATGTTGTCCTGATTTTGCATGTTCAAAGTATAGCCATGGGAAATTAGTCACTAAGGGACTATCAAGACCTAGACCTTGTTGTGTCACGAGCTTCAACAAACCAGCTAATGCATCTTCAGCAGTAGCTCCTTTAACCCATTGATTTTGCACGTACTTACTTGAATAGCATTTCAGAGCCCTTCCGCAACTGTTGATAAATTCTCTTGCTTCTTCAGCCCCCATATATAAAACAGTGTCTTCTAATCCAGCTTTTTTAATGGCCTGAATTAATAAAGCAAGATGTTCAAATTTTAAGCCAAATGAGCCTGATACAATTTTATCATCCAGATCGATGTTTTTATTGAGCCAAAAAAGCAAATGGCTATCTGCGATACCATTTAAGGCTAGAAGTTGCTGTTGGACTTGTTCTTCTGTGATGTCGTTAATTCGATCAGTGCCTTGTGATAAGCATGAAATTAATAAACGAAGAACAAGAGGTCCATTTGTCGTATGAATGTGGTCTCCTTTTTCAAATTGATTTTGAATGATTTGACTGATCTTATGAAACTCGTCAAATACAGACATCATACGGCGACTAAGATATCGATAACTGGTAATGAGTTGTTCGGAAGGCTCCATCACCAGAACATCTTTCATCTTCGGAATGTAGGATTGGATGGATAAATCACTGTTTGCATTAAATGAGGATAATGCAAGTGATTCTGCCCAGTAAGGGTGATTTTCATAACGAGACGCATAGTACAAACCGTTGTGGCGCCAGTCAATTTGATCAAGATGATCAAGAATATTTTGTTGCACAGCAACTTTATCCATGCCTTTTTCGCAGTTTCTTAATACAGTGTGTAAGCGATCCAGGAATACTTGCGCATTAAAGTTATCTGCTTTTTCCAGATAGGCAATCATTGCCTTGGGATTGAGACTCAATTTATTTTTTTCAGCATAGTTAATTAATGTTTGATAGCTTTCCCATAATGGGCCATAACGTGTAAATCCGGTTGATTTGCCATGCGCTTCAATCAATGCCCACCACATCTCTTGAAATGGTTTATTGTGACCTATAGTGGCGATACTTAAAGAAACGCTCTCAATTTCATCTTTAGTGAATAATTCGGTATAGTTCCTGGATGGATCGAGGATGTATTTCTTCCATGTTTCAAAATGTTTTGGTCCAAATGCCTGATGTATTTGTTGGGATAAAACTAAAAAGTGGTCGGTGGCATTTTTACCGCCAGATACTTTTTCTGCTTCATGATCATAAAATAATTGTCCAAATGCACGAAGGTTTGCTTCAGTTAATGCATTAGGTGATTCAGGGTGAAATAAAGCATTTAATACGTCTTGAGGTGGATTAAGCTTCTTCGCTGCCCATTCTCCTAAGAACAGTAAACAGTCTTCCCGAGTTCCTGGCATTTCACTGGTCATGCCAGAGACAGTATATTCTTGCATCAATACAGGTGCATCGTCAGGTGAGGTATGCATACCAAGACGACTTAAAGCATGTACAGCACCTTCAATTCGTTGTTTATCGGCATCCGTATTAGCTAAAAACTTATACAGTAATTTTTGCTGGGGTGCTTTTGCAGTAATGGGGGCTAACTGTCTGTAATCGCCTCTAAAGACGTTTGACTTAAGTGGATCATAGAATTGTACTTTGAAATGATTGCGGTCTTTATATTCTTTGGAAGCAAGTTGATTCAGTTCTCTTTTTGCCTTTCTTTCATCGAAGCAAAGAATCAAACCTTTGTCTTTTCTTGAGAAGGCGAGAGAAAATCCTGGAGGCAAATTATCTCGTGAAGCACCTAAACGAAAATAGGAGGCATACTCCATCATTTTTTTCACGGCTGCGGGTTCTATTTTTTTAATGACATTGGCTGCATCAACGTCACTACCTACCCAGAGTGAAAAAAGTTGTCTTAATGTTCCTTTTTTCCATCCGGAACGATTTTTCATCTCTTCAGGAAGTGCATGCCAATGATCGGTAGATGATTTTGTTACGTCAATGGTATCGCGGGTAATGAGTAATCCTTCATCGCCTTTATATTCAGAAATTTCTTGTTCTTGCTCTTGTTCCTTCTCCTGTTCTTGTTCTTGTTCCTGTTCTTGGGTGTATTCTTGTTGGATGGCTTGTTGAAGCTGTTGCTGAACTCCTGGTGTTTGCGCTGTTAATGGATAAAGAACTTCATTCTCTTCTTCACCCCATGGTTGTGGTTTGAGTTCATCATGCTCTTTAATAATGATTGCGGGTGTTATTTCTTTAACTAAATGAATGTTTTTCGTATTTTTTGTTAATTGAGCTAATTTAGCTTGACGTTGATTTGCAAGAATCAAATCCTGAATTTCATTGTATTTTGCTTTTAACTCCAACGCTTTGGGTGACGTATATGCCGCTCTATCCCATTCAGGAATACGGATTAGAACCTGGAGATTTGCTCCTCGTGCCAGTCTTGCTATCTGTTCAAGAAACGCTTTAGAGTCTATGTGGTTTCTAATGTCGATATTATAAAAGGTGATTTCACTGAGTGCTTCTGGATAACGAAAGTTATCCGGATTGTTCGGGTCTTTCTCTTTCTTTTGCTTGTCAATCGTTTTAAACAGCTCGATTAACTCATATTGGATTGAAGAGTCTAAATTTGCTGGGGCAATAAGCGATAAGGATTTAAATATAGGACTGCAACCTGAACTATTACGGCCTTTAGCATTATTACCAATTGTTTCAATTTTTTCTTTAAGATGTTTTGTGTACGCTTTGGGCGTGTCATTGAGACTTCCTGATAGATCAAATACAGCAGCTAAATTAGGTGCTGGTTCTTTTAAATCATGTTCCCACTTATTCACGTAAACTGATTGTAAATGTTGGAACATCACATCAAGTCCACGAGTACCCATTTGTGCAATTTGCGCAAATTGCCACATTGCCTGGAGCTTAGGTTCGCCTGGTTTTTTGTCGTGGTCAAAACAATCGGCGCTCCAGGTCGCGTTCTGATTCTTAAATGCGTTAATAAAATCTAAGTCGATTTCACTACCATGTGCCCAAAAAAAACTCACAATTTCACGACCAGCAGCATCCCATATCTTAGGACGCATCGAAAACTCACTCATCTTGGTCCAGGAATGGGCATCCATCACAGAGGATAAAAAGCGATTTCGTGCGGCACAACTCATTGCAAGCGCTAATGTGTTATTGGTTCCTTGCAAATCAGACATTGAGGTTGTTTTTACTGTGTAGATGCTGGTATTGTAATTCAATAATCTATCAATATGTTTACCTGGAGAATACGACGCATCCAGATGAAGGTTAGGAGTAATTAATTTCTTCAGGTTCTGATTGTGATATGCAAGGTAAAGAGCCTGTTTTACAAAGTCCAGTTTCGTTGTTGGATCAAGATATGCGGATAGCTCTATTCTTAGCGTATCAGGAATAACCCCTACCTGGTCGGGCAAGAGTTGAAATTTTTTACTATCGATAGCATCGATAATTATTGAGTCATTTGAATCATAGAGAGATGAATCTTCTAAAAGGTGTTTTCCTGCATTTTTATTTGCGACAAGGGTTTCAATACCTGTATCGGATAAGGGTTTTCTTCTGGCGAAAGCAGCATGTACTGAACTGGATGCGCTTGACAAACCAGTCAGACACAATGTGAGTGTCCTTTCTAATAATAAGGATACAGGTACATTATGGCGATAGCTTGCTAATGTACCTGTCTTATTTTGAGTCCAGGGCAATACTCGGTGAAACAATACTGCATGCCACATGGTCGTTTCAGTTAAATCTTCGATATTATTTTGTTTTGCGTTTTCTGTGAAATCGACAATTAGTGATGTGATGTTCAGATTCAGCTTATTTTTAAATGCGTCTAATTTTCTAAGTGCTTCAGCTTGGAGAGAGGCTGGTACATAAACGTTCCATTGGTTGTGGACGCCTGGATTTGGCTTATGAAGGCAAACCCATATAGGCAATTTCTCTGTGCCAATGTTGACTAACATGGTTTTTAGTCGAGCCAGTTGCGGTGCTGATAATTGCGTTAGTTCCTCTGCGATAAACGGAGACATCTCAGGACAATCGATACCGTTTCTTTGCTTTTGGGAATAAGAACTTCCAGGATAAGTCTGTACTATATGACGAAATACATCAACACGACGTAATGAATGATTAAGCAGCTTTTTACCTTCTCTTGGATCTCTTTGTGCACTTTGTATGGCTTCTTGTGCCGAGCCAAGCTGCGGAGAGCCTGTATAATAAAAACTACTCATGCTGGAAAGCGGGTATCCTTCAATATTTGCTTTTAATTCGGTTTCATCTAGTGTTGACCAAGTGACTCTTCCCGCGAGTAACGCGGTCACTCTCGCCCAGGTCCAGGATGTTTGTCTTGGTGAGTCCAGTTTGTTTAATGCAGTTTGCATTATTGGTGACAAGAAGCGATAGGCTATTAATGAAGCATAATCACCCATCCAGGATCGAGAAACTCGAATTAGCTCTTCTTCTAGCCAAGGATGTCTGGCGAGAAAGCGGTCCAGTATTTTTTCTGGTTGTAATGCATCATATTGTGCTGAAATAAGGCCTTTCAAATTATGTTTTGGAGAGTTCCAATAGTCGTCTAAAAAAGCCTTTTCGTATTTTCCTAGAATAGTTTGATTGATTGTATATTCTGAGATATTAATGTTGTAGCGAATGGTATCTTCATCAACCATGTATCCTTCAAATTTTACGAATTTCTGATATGGACCAGGGTGTTGGATATCATGAGCAGAAGCTGCGTGTGTTCTAGCCCATTGCTTTTTCTGCCTTGAAACTTCTTCGGTCACTTCGCGTTGAATATCAGATGCTTTTTCATCCATCCATCTTTGTTGTAATGTATCTTGCATATCTGATATTAATTTTTCTTTAAGCTGTGCAATTAACTGTGGATACATGTGTTGCCCCTCGGGTAATTAAACAATGCAAAATGACCATTTTAAGAGTTGATTGCCTCTATTTGGAGAAAATAAACTCAATAGTGATCTTTATGTGCTTTAAATATACATTAAATGATTAATTTTATCAATATGTGTGCCAGGTGTTTTGTTATCCTTTGAGAGCGACCCCTCTATGCTGGATAAGAGGTCTAGTGTATGATGCTTCTGTTTTGATCTGATGGAGCAATCAATATGAAAGAATACACAGCACGACAGGCGATTCGCGCAAATCGCGGCAGTGACAAACTGGCGAAAAGTTGGCTTACAGAAGCAGCTTTGAGAATGCTATGTAATAATCTTGATCCTGAGGTAGCTGAAAATCCCGATGAATTGGTTGTTTATGGCGGATTGGGAAAAGCGGCACGCAATTGGGCTTGTTTTGAAAAAATTGTTGAAGTACTTAAGTCATTGGAGAGTAATCAAACGCTATTGATTCAATCAGGAAAACCTGTCGGTGTGTTTCCTACACATGAAGATGCACCTAGAGTGCTTATTGCCAACTCAAATTTAGTTCCTCGCTGGGCTACCTGGGAACATTTTAATGAGTTAGATAAAAAAGGCTTGATGATGTATGGGCAGATGACTGCTGGTAGCTGGATTTATATTGGTTCCCAAGGAATTGTGCAAGGAACGTACGAAACTTTTGTTGCCGCAGCGCGTAAACATTATGCAGGAAGTTTAGAAGGGCGTTGGATTTTAACGGGTGGCTTAGGTGGAATGGGCGGTGCGCAAACTTTAGCAGGCACAATGGCTGGTGCAAGTGTTCTTGCTGTTGAATGTGATTTATCACGAATTGAAAAACGCATTAAAACCAAATACCTGGATCGTTATACAACCGATTTGGATGAAGCCATGGCTTGGATAAACGAATCTTGCCAACAAAAAAATCCATTATCTGTTGCCGTTTTAGGTAATGCCGCTGAACTATTCCATCAACTCGTAGAACGAGGCGCGTCTCCTGCGTTAGTAACTGATCAAACCAGCGCTCATGATCCTTTAAATGGTTATCTTCCTGCGGGATGGACTTTGGAGCAAGCAGCCAAATTGCGAGCAACTGCACCTGAAGAAGTGGTCGTGGCAGCTAAAAAATCAATGGCAATGCAAGTCCATGCCATGCTTGAATTTCAAAAAAGAGGAATTCCTGTATTTGATTATGGGAATAATATTCGTCAGATGGCTTTTGAAGCGGGAGAGAAAAACGCTTTTGCATTCGAAGGATTTGTACCGGCTTATATTCGGCCATTATTTTGTGAAGGAATCGGGCCTTTCCGCTGGGTGGCTTTATCAGGGGATCCAGAAGACATTTATGCCACAGATGAAATGGTAAAAAACCTGATTCCAGACAATCCGCATTTGCATCATTGGTTGGATATGGCAAAAGAGAAAATTGCATTTCAAGGACTGCCAGCTAGAATTTGTTGGGTGGGACTAAAAGATCGAGCACGTTTGGCTTTAGCTTTTAATGAGATGGTTCGTACCGGAGCGGTTAAGGCACCTATAGTGATTGGACGTGATCATTTAGACTCAGGATCAGTAGCAAGCCCTAATCGTGAAACAGAAGGCATGATGGATGGTAGTGATGCGGTATCAGATTGGCCTCTACTGAATGCCTTATTAAATTGTGCCGGAGGTGCCACTTGGGTGAGTATTCATCATGGAGGGGGCGTTGGTATGGGATTTTCACAACATGCAGGTGTGGTCATTGTTGCTGATGGCACAGAAAAAGCAGCCCAACGCCTGGCTCGAGTCTTGCACAATGATCCTGCGACTGGTGTGATGCGTCATGCGGATGCAGGTTATGATCAGGCAAAAAAATGTGCTAAAGAAAATTCACTTTGGTTACCCATGCAAATTTAGTTACTGTATTATCGTACTCTGGGCTCTGCTTATGCAGTGCCTGGTGTGCATTAATGCAAGAAGGAGTTATGAATGCATCAACCGTTTGTTCTTCATCCAGGCGATTTAACATTACAATCAATAAAACAAATCTTAAGCCAGCACGTTCCATGTGTTCTTTCGGAAGATGCCTTGGATCGGATTAAAGCTTCTCACCAAACTGTTAGAAAGGTCATTGCAGATAAAAAAACAGTATATGGGATTAATACTGGTTTTGGATCCTTGGCAAACCAAACCATTTCAACCGAAAACTTAAAACAATTACAACGCAATATTGTGCTTTCTCATGCCTGTGGTACGGGTGAATTACTTACTGATGTTGTTGTCGATTTAGTGTTACTTTTAAAAATTAACACCTTGGCACAAGGATATTCTGGTGTTCGGCCAGAACTGATCGACGCTTTGATTTCATTATTTAATCATCAAGTTTATCCGTGTATTCCTGCTAAAGGCTCAGTAGGGGCTTCTGGGGACTTGGCGCCATTAGCACATATGTCCTTGCCTCTATTAGGGGTAGGAGAGGTACGTTATCAAGGAAAAATGATTCCAGCTCTAGAGGGTTTAAAAATTGCTGGACTTAAACCTATTGAACTCGAAGCAAAGGAAGGTTTAGCGCTTTTAAATGGATTGCAAGTATCCACTGCAATCGCACTAACGGCCTTGTTTGACGCAGAAAATCTTTTTGAAACAGCATTAATTGCTGGTGCACTATCTGTTGATGCGGCCAATGGCAGCGATGTTCCTTTTGATGATCGAATTCAAATGGCGCGTGGTCATGAAGCCCAACGAAACGTTGCTGCATGTTACAGAGAGCTCTTGGCTGGGAGCCAAATTCGTGAATCGCATCGTGATTGTTCACGAGTGCAAGATCCTTATTCATTAAGATGCCAACCGCAAGTAATGGGCGCCATTTTGCATCAAATTCAATTCGTAAAAGACACCTTAGCGGTTGAAGTCAATGCAGTATCCGATAATCCATTGGTTTTTAGTGATCAAGAAGAAATTATTTCTGGTGGCAACTTCCATGGTGAAATTATCGCTATGGCAGCTGATAATCTCGCTTTAGCTCTTGCAGAAATTGGCTCAAGCTCAGAACGACGGATTGCTTTATTAATTGATAAAAATTTTAGTGGATTACCTGCTTTTTTAATTAAGGAAAGTGGGTTAAATTCTGGGTTTATGATTGCCCACGTCACTGCGGCTGCGTGTGCAAGTGAAAATAAAGCGCTGGCGCATCCCCATTCAGTGGATAGCTTACCCACATCTGCAAATCAGGAAGATCATGTATCGATGGCAACAAGTGCTGCGCGTCGTTTGCATGAAATGAGTGATAATGTCGCAACGATTTTGGCAATTGAATTATTGGCTGCAAGCCAGGGCATCGAATTTCATAAGCCTTTAAAGTCTTCGCCATTGTTAGATGAGGCTTATCAACTGATACGCACTCGTGTTAAGCCGTATGATAGCGATCGTTTTTTTGCACCGGAAATAGAAGCAATCAAACTGAAAATCGTAAATAATGAATTTAAAACTTCTTTTTGCCACTTGTGGGACCCAGATTAGGAAACAGATGACTATTGAAATTTATACTGATGGTGCGTGTAAAGGGAATCCTGGTCCCGGTGGTTGGGGTGTATTACTGCGTTATAAAGGACAGGAAAAAACGTTATATGGCGGTGAAACACACACAACCAATAATCGAATGGAGTTAATGGCGGCTATTAAAGGTCTAGAGTCTTTAACGCGATCTTGTTCAGTTGATCTCTATACTGATTCACAATATTTACGGCAAGGAATGATGGATTGGTTACCTAACTGGAAGATAAAAGGTTGGCGGAATTCAAAGAAAGATCCAGTGAAAAATGCTGATCTTTGGAAAATACTGGATGAATTAGCCTCGCGTCATCAAATCAATTGGCATTGGGTCAAAGGACATTCAGGTCATGTAGAAAATGATTTAGTGGATGCTCTGGCAAATCGGGCAATCGAAGAGTTAAGGTGAGTAATTAATGCGTCAGATTATTTTAGATACGGAAACAACAGGTATAGGTCATGAGCAGGGACATCGTGTTATTGAAATTGGTTGTGTCGCGTTATTTGATAGAAAATTGACAGGCAAACATTTTCATATTTATTTGAACCCGAAGCGTCTCGTTGATGAAGGTGCTTTTCGTGTTCATGGGATTAGCGATGCATTTTTGCAAGATAAACCGTTATTCGAAGAAAAGGTAGATGAGTTTTTACAATTTGTTGCTGGTGCTGAATTAATTATACATAACGCTCCGTTCGATGTTGGTTTTTTAAATTCAGAATTAACTCACATCAAATGGCAAAAGCGATTAGAAGACTATTGCAGCATTACGGATACACTGGCTTTAGCTCGTGAAAAATATCCAGGCCAACGCAACAGTTTGGATGCGCTATGTAAACGTTATGGAATTGATCATTTTAATCGAGAACTCCACGGAGCATTACTGGATGCCGAAATCCTGGCGTACGTTTATTTAGCAATGACTGGAGGTCAAACCAGTTTATTTGCAGATGTAGAAGAAACATCAATGCATACGCAGGTAAAAAATCAGGAAATTGCAGCGCTTCATTTGGCTAATCCTGTTGTTTTAGCCGTGGAAGAAGATGAATTGGATGTTCATCAGGAATTTATAGGTTTTTTGAGCAAAAAATCAGGGATTAATCATTGGGATGAAAATTAATGTGCTGTGCACAATCAAGCAACCCGGGTTCCGCTTTGCTTCACCCAGGCTAAACGTAGATATGAAGTTAATTATTTTTGTTGTGGTTGTGGTGTGGTTTTGGGAATAAGATATTTCACTGAAAAATCTTGACCGATACATTCTCCAAGTTTTTTTCCCCAAACTGATGCGCTCTCGTTGCTCAGTTGATCAGGAATATTTGCATAAATTTGTTGTTGACATTTACTCACACTTTCCGGAATGACAGACATACACTGATCATGAGTCATTTTAATGTCATCCAGGCGTTGTTTTAATTGGACATCATTCTCGAATCCTTTACAAATAAGTTCAGGTAATAAAGGAGTCACTGATTTTAACCATTCATCTTTTGAAAGATTAGATGAGCTACTGCTTGATGAAGTATTCGAAGTACTATTCGTGGTGCTGGTTGAACTTGTATCCGCATTTGCTGCATACGATATTAATGAACAACCTAAAACAACCGAAGTTGCAGTAAGCAAAAATTTTGACATGATTAAATTCCTTTTGACATGGTTCAATTAAATAGTAGGACACATATTATTGTTTTGCGTAAAACTTCCATTGATATTTTATGTGATTGATTAAAAATTAAACTAAAATATAAATGAAGACGGATTTATATTTAGGAAATATTATGGAAAAACAAAATTCAATTTTATCGTCGTTAACTTATTATTCATTCATTGTGTTGTTTGCTTTCCTTTTTTATTCTTCCTCGGCTTCGGCGAATACTTTTATTTTTAATCCCAATACTATGTCTTGGAAGGCCATTAATTCACAAGGTCAAGTAGTGCGAACTGGAAGAGGATCAGGTGGAAGAAGGTATTGTCCAGACATACACCGTGGATGCAAGACGCCTTCAGGTGTTTATCATGTATGGAGTAAAGGGGGACCAGGATGTGTTTCCAGTCGTTATCCTGTAGGACGAGGTGGTGCACCGATGCCATATTGCATGTATTTTTCTAAAAACTATGCGATTCATGGTTCTTATGAGGTGCCACATTACAATGCAAGCCATGGTTGTGTGCGTTTAATTCCTAGTGATGCACAGTGGTTAAGCAGGAATTTTATCACGATTGGGACTAAAGTAGTTATTGTACCTTATTGAGCCGATTAATGGATGTAGCCTGGGTTTTCACCCAGGCTAAACACTTTTAATCATTATTCATCTTCATCATCCATGCTGAATGATGATCCGCAACCACAAGTAGTTTTGGCATTTGGATTACGAATAACAAATTGTTCTCCTTGAATGCCTTGAATGTAATCAATTTCCGCATCATGCAAGTATTGATAGCTCATTGAGTCAACAAGAAGTTTTACGGAAGAAATGCCATCTGAACAGTGTTGAACAACCACAGTATCGTCTTCATTAATTTCTTCATCAAAACTAAACCCGTATTGAAAACCAGAGCAACCGCCACCCGTAATCGAGACACGTAAGTTTAAGTTAAAATTATTTTCTTCTTTGATGAGCTCAGTTACTTTGTCAGCTGCACTCACAGTAAAGTGAATGTCACTGGTAGTGGGGGATACATTAATCGCAGCCATTTTTACTCCCGTTGTATCATATAATTATAATCTAAATTAAAGGAACACGTCCTTACCGAATAATTTGTTCAATTGTCGCACCACCTAAACATTGGTTTTTATCGTAGAAAACGACATATTGACCTGGAGTGACCGCTCGTTGTGGGCTTGAAAACATAACGTAATGTTGATTTTCATCCTGGGGTGAAATCATGCAACCTTGTTCTGGCTGTCTGTAACGTGTTTTAGCATAACAGGTAAGCGGCAAATTATTTTTACACTCAGTTAACCAATGTATGGGGCCACAGATGAGGCCTTGGGCATAAAGCATGGGATGATTGCTGCCTTGGGCAACGTATAACGTATTTGTATCGACGTCTTTATCAACGACATACCAGGGATCCTCTGTTGCATTTTGCAACCCACCAATTCCTAATCCTTGTCGTTGTCCTAGCGTATAAAACATTAATCCATCATGTGTGCCTAACACAATTCCTTCCGTACTTCTTATTTCACCTGGTTTAGCCAAAATAAATTCTTTTAAAAAGGATTTAAATCGTTTTTCACCAATAAAGCAGATGCCGGTAGAATCTTTTTTTGAATGAGTGACTAAGCCTAGTTTTTTAGCAAAATCCCTAATTTCCGGTTTTGTATAATCGCCTATTGGGAACAATGTTTTTGCTAATGATTTGGGATCCACGGCATGCAGAAAATAAGTTTGGTCTTTATCTCTATCTTTCGCTTTATACAAAAGCCAGACATCGCCTTCAATTTTATTTTTCGCATAATGCCCAGTTGCAATGTAATCAGCTCCCAAGGTTAAAGCATGGTTTAAAAAAGCATTAAATTTAATTTCTTTATTGCATAATACATCTGGATTTGGCGTTCTTCCTTTTTCATATTCATTTAAAAAATAAGTAAATACTCTTTGCCAGTATTCTTCAGAGAAATTAACGGTATGCAGTGGGATCTGCAATTGATTGCAAATTGCTTGTGCATCGGCGAGATCTTGAGTTGCAGGACAAAAATCATCTGTATCGTCTTGTTCCCAGTTTTTCATGAACAAGCCTTCAACTTCATAGCCATCTTCTTGTAATAACCAGGCGGCAACAGAGGAGTCAACACCTCCAGACATTCCAACAATAACTTTAGCTTTCATAAAATCTAGATACCGCTTAAAATTAGATAATTAAGTAGCGTGTAGTGCCAAATTCTCATCGGTACAGATGAGTTGGCAGAGTTACTTCTCGGCTACAATCTGATATAACCCTTTAGGATACGATAATAATGCTGTATTTACAAGAAATGGTCAAACAAGGCCAGCAAAATAAAACAGTGACGCTTCGTGAGAGGTTGCCTTATTTTATAACGGCACCCTGTGAATTGCATGTGCGTTATTATGTTGAGTCTGAGGAATATTTTTTCCTGATTCATCTGCATGTTGAAGGACAATTAATGATTCAATGCCAACGTTGTCTGGACGATTTCAATTTTCCATACGATAATCATACAGTAATCGCTGTTTGTCGTAATGATGAACGTGCAGAACAGTTGCTTGAACATTACGAATGTATTGTTTCTGCGAATTCGCAATTGGACCTGGATGACTTGCTTATTGATGAATTACATCTCTATGCACCACAATTTCATCCGGAAATTAATGATTGCAATAGAGAAATAAATCAATTTTTAACAGATAAAAAGTGAATTTTATTGAAATTTTATCGAATTAACACTAATATTCCCGCATTTATGAATGCAAATTGTTTAGGAGTAATACAATGGCTGTACAACAAAATAAGAAATCACGCTCTCGTCGTAATATGCGTCGTTCACATGATGCTTTGACTAATCCTACGCTTTCTGTCGATGCAACTACAGGTGAAACTCATCTTCGTCATCATATGACACCAGATGGTTACTATCGCGGCAAAAAGATTATTGATACTGAAACTGTTTACGAACAAGAGTAACTTTTCTTGAAAAATATCACCATTGCAATTGATGCGATGGGCGGGGATCATGGTCTAAGTGTTGTGATCCCTGCCTGTGCTTGCGCGGCAAAAAGTAATCCAGATTTGAAACTTATTCTTGTTGGAGTACACGACAAGGTTCATGCTTTCTTAAAAAAGCATGGCGTATCGACATCAAATCAATTCTCCATCGTCCATGCTTCTGAAGTAGTGGCAATGGATGAATTGCCTTCCCATGCGTTACGAAACAAAAAAGATTCATCAATGCGTGTGGCGATTAATCTTGTTAAGGAAGGCATGGCGCATGCCTGTGTAAGTGCTGGAAATACTGGTGCTTTAATGGCTACTGCGCGCTTTGTATTAAAGACTTTGCCAGGTATTGATAGGCCTGCGATTGTTTCTGAACTGCCTACGATGACAGGTAGAACCTGGGTTATCGATTTAGGGGCGAATGTTGATTCTTGTGCCGAACATTTATTTCAGTTTGCAGTGATGGGTTCAGCATTAGTACAGGCAGTTGCCAATAAGCCAAGACCTAAAATTGCTGTATTGAATATTGGCGTTGAAGAAATTAAAGGAAATGATCAAGTCAAACGTACTGCACATATGCTTGCTGAGTGTTCAGTAATGAATTATGTAGGTTATGTTGAAGGCGACCATTTTTATACGGGTGAAGTTGATTTAGTTGTCTGTGATGGTTTTGTGGGTAATGTTGCTTTAAAAGCCAGTGAAGGTCTTGCAAAGCTCTTCATTAATTTACTCATGGAGTCATTTAATAAAAATTGGTTTACCAAGATTTCTGGTTTGATTGCGCGTCCTGCATTGAAACACCTTAAGAACCGTTTTGATCCTTCTCGTTACAACGGAGCGAGTATGCTTGGTTTAAATGGCATAGTGGTCAAAAGTCATGGTGGCGCGAATGAGTTAGGATTTCAACATGCTATAGAACAAGCAGTTCTTGAAGTTAAAAATAATGTTATTGATTTAGTGCGTGTTCAAATAAATGATTTTATAAATCAAGGATTGCTGTTATGAAAAATGCTGTAATTAGTGGCACAGGAAGTTATATTCCTGAAAAGCAACTCACTAACCTTGAGCTTGAATCGATGTTGGATACCAGTGATGAGTGGATAGTTACACGTACGGGTATTAGCAGTCGCAGTATTGCTCAACCTTACGAAACAACTTCTTACATGGCATCTAAAGCTGCGGAACAAGCATTGAAGGCATCGGATCTTGATGCTGATGAAATTGATTTAATATTAGTTGCTACCTGTACTCCAGATCATTTTTTTCCAGGAGTTGCTTGTTACGTCCAGCATGCCTTGAATATAAAAAGACCTATTCCTGCTTTTGATGTTGGTGCTGCATGCAGTGGCTTCGTGTATGTGATGGACATCGCCAAGCAATACATAACAAGTGGTGCAGCAAAACATATACTGGTTATTGGCAGTGAAAGTATGTCGAGAGCGGTGGATTGGACTGACCGTACAACGTGTGTTTTATTCGGTGATGGCGCCGGAGCAGTCGTTTTAAGTGCCAGTGAAAAGCAAGGTGTTATGGGAAGCGTACTTCATGCTTCTTATGATGCTGAAAAATTATTAAATCTTATTAATGCAACGTTTGATAATCAACGCGCCATGATCAGCATGCGAGGTAATGAGGTTTTTAAAGTTGCTGTCAAGATTATGGGTGATGTTGTTGATGAGGTTTTAGAAGTTAGCCAATTGAAAAAATCGGACATCAAATGGTTAATTCCTCATCAAGCAAATATGCGTATTATTCAAGCTATAGCTAAAAAGCTAGACCTTCATATGTCACAAGTAATTGTGACGATTGGTAGCCAAGGTAACACTTCGGCTGCTTCTATTCCTTTGGCTCTGGATCATTCCATTCGTACCAATCAAATTAAAAGAGATGAATTATTATTGATTGAGTCCTTTGGTGGTGGAATGACTTGGGGAGCAATGGTTATTCGTTATTAATAATTAAATGTACCAATTTTGAATTGACTATTTTAGTTCGGAGCTATTTTTGATATGGTAAAAACGGCATTTGTATTTCCTGGTCAAGGGTCTCAATCTGTAGGCATGTTAGCTGATTTTGAACTGCAATATCCCATTGTTGTAGAGACTTTTGCTGAAGCTTCTGAAGCAGTTGGCTATGATCTATGGCAACTTGTGCAGCATGGCCCCGAAAGCCAATTGAATCAAACAGAGCATACTCAAGTTGCAATGCTTACATCCGATGTTGCTGTGTATCGATTGCTTGCGCAGCAAGAGATTACTCAGCCGACAATCATGGCAGGACACAGTTTGGGAGAGTATGCAGCTTTAGTGTGTGCTGATGCATTGTCTTTATTTGATGCAGCTTGCCTGGTTGCGCACCGTGGACGAGTCATGCAAAACGCTGTGCCTTTAGGCGTAGGGGCTATGGCTGCAGTAGTTGGTTTGACTGATGAGGAAGTAAATGCACTATGTGAACAAGCCAGTAAAGTCAACGAAGTAGTTACACCAGCAAATTATAATGCAATTGGTCAAGTGGTTATTGCCGGCCATACTCCAGCTGTTGCACGAGCATTGGCACTTGCTGAAGAAGCTGGAGCAAGGCTAGCAAAAGTGATTCCTGTAAGCGTTCCTTGCCATTGTCCATTACTCTTGGAAGCTTCTGAATCTTATGCTGAATATTTAGCAAAAGTTGAATTTAAAAATGCAAAAATAGATGTGGTGAGTAATGTTGATTTAAGTATGTATAATTCAGAACAGCATCTACGAGAAAAGTTAAAAGAGCAGTTATATAGTCCTGTACGTTGGGTTGAAACCATACAGCTTTTTAAAAATAATGGGGTAACGCTTATTCTGGAATGTGGTCCTGGTAAAGTGCTTAGTGGATTAACGAAGCGAATTGATCGAAGCATCAATACGATTAGTGTTTACGATACGATCAGTTTAGAGCAAGTTGAAGAGCAATTTGTATAGGTATACATTAAGCCAATGCTCTCTTATGTTGATACCATTTTTATGTTGAGGAAAGTAAATGAATCGTTTAGATGGGAAAATTGCTTTAGTAACAGGAGCTAGTCGAGGGATAGGCCAGGCTATAGCCATGAAATTAGCACAACAAGGTGCTTTTGTGTACGGTACGGCGACCACAGAGCAAGGCGCTCAAGCTATCAATACTTATTTTGAAAAAGAAAAATTGTCTGGTAAAGGACTTGTACTCGATGTCACTCAATCAGAGCAAATTGAACAGGTTCTGGGACAATTAGCGCATGAGAATCAATCACCTTCAATATTGATAAATAATGCAGGAATTACTTCAGATAATTTATTACTGCGTATGGATGATGAAGAGTGGTATAAAGTAATAGAAACTAATTTGAATTCCATCTATAAAATGTCTAAAATTTGTATAAAGACCATGTTTAGGTCTCGGTGGGGACGAATTATTTCTGTGGGTTCCGTAGTCGGTTCAAGTGGTAATTCTGGGCAAGTAAATTATACTGCAGCAAAAGCGGGAATCATCGGATTCAGTAAGTCTTTAGCGCAGGAATTAGGAAGTAGGGGAATTACTGTCAACGTTGTTGCCCCCGGTTTTATTGATACAGATATGACTGCTGCGTTACCTGATCTGGTTAAGGATGAGATGTTAAAAAGAATACCTATGCGCAAACTTGGACAGCCAGATGATATCGCAGAGGCAGTTGCTTTTTTAGCATCAGAGAGTGCTAAATATATCACAGGTGAAACAATTCATGTCAACGGCGGCATGTATATGGATTAAATGCACTTGCGTTATCTGTATAAATGAATAAACTATACCACTTCCATTTAACTTTGGCTGTTTGGTGGTAAGGCTTCAAATAAATTGAGTTTTTTATATTAGAATGGTGTTGAGCAGTTAAAATTAAGTGGAAATGGTATAAGAAACTACTTAGAGATTTTTAATATCTATCAATCGAAAGAGGAAAATCAAGTTATGAGTACAGTTGAAGAACGAGTTCGCAAAATTGTTGTGGAACAATTGGGTGTTAAAGAAGAAGAGCTAAAGAATGATGCATCTTTTGTTGATGATTTAGGTGCTGATTCTTTAGATACTGTAGAACTGGTAATGGCTCTTGAAGAAGAGTTTGAAACAGAAATTCCTGATGAAAAAGCTGAAAAAATTACCACGATTCAAGAAGCAATTGATTATATTGAATCTAATTTAAATAAAGAAGAAGCATAATTCTTCGCTTCTTTTTCTTTTCTCCTGCGCTTTTGTGCAGGAGATAAAGACTGTTTTTTAGGAGCATTGATTGAACAAGCGGCGTGTAGTTATTACTGGTATGGGGATGCTTACCCCCGTCGGACTTAATGTAAAAGAAACTTGGCAAAATATATTAGCTGGTGTGAGTGGTGTAGTTTTAGCAGATGAGTTTGATGTAACTGAATACAGCACACGCATATGGGCTAAGGTTAAGAATTTTAATATTGAGAACTATGTCCCACTTAAAGATGCTCGTAAAATGGATATGTTTACCCAGTACGGTGTTGCTGCAGCTGATGACGCAATGCTTGATTCGGGGCTAAAGGTAGATGCCAATTTGTCAAGACGCATAGGCGTGGCTGTTGGCGCGGGGATTGGTGGCATTCAGACTATTACGAATAATCAAGATAAACTGATTGCTGGTGGTCCGCGAAAAGTTTCTCCTTTTTTTATTCCAGCCGGTATTATTAATATGGTTGCTGGACAGATTTCAATCAGACATCAACTTAGAGGCCCTAATATCTCTATTGTTACTGCATGTACTACTGGAACACATAATATTGGTATTGCAGGACGAATGATTGCTTATGGCGATGCTGATGTGATGGTGTGTGGCGGCGCTGAAATGACCTTGACACCTTTGTGCTTGGCCGGATTTTCAGCGGTTCGCTCTTTATCTAAGCGAAATGATGAGCCTGAGAAAGCCTCACGTCCTTTTGACAAAGATCGAGATGGTTTTGTTATGGGAGAAGGCGCTGGTGTTCTTATTTTAGAAGAATACGAACATGCTAAAGCACGTGGTGCAAAGATTTATGCAGAACTTGTTGGTTTTGGTATGTCTGGAGATGCGTATCATATAACTGCTCCTGATGAAGATGCTGATGGGGCAACTCGTGCAATGGAAGCGGCAATACATGATGCTGGTATTGATTCAGAGCAAGTTGATTATATTAATGCACATGGTACTTCTACGTATCTTAATGATCTTAATGAAACAAAAGCAATAAAACGTATTTTCAAAGAGCATGCTTATAAGTTAGCAGTAAGCTCTACTAAATCAATGACCGGTCACTTATTAGGTGCTGCTGGTGCTGTAGAGGCTATATTTAGTATTTTAGCCATTAGAGATCAAATTGCTCCTCCAACAATTAATTTGGACAATCAAGATGAGGAATGCGATTTAAATTATGTTGCTCATGTTCCTCAAAAAAGAACAATTAATTATGTTCTGAGTAATTCGTTGGGGTTTGGCGGAACGAATGGTAGTCTGTTATTTAAGCGAATCTAAATGACTGTTCCAAGACATAAAAAACGGATACTTTCTCGAATAGTTATCTTGTTCTTTATGTCTTTTTTGTTTTTATTTTATATTTTATACAATCAGATCGACGCTCCACTTATTTCCAAAGACAGCGCACCGATTATCATTAGTCTTGATCGCGCTACTACTGCCTCACAGTTTGTGCAAATGTTAAAAGAAAAAAATTTAATCCGCTCCACCAAACCGCTTCTTTTATTCATTCGTTTTACTGATCTCTCGTCGCAGCTTAAAGCAGGGATCTATGAAATAGAGCCAGGTGAAACTCCGAGCCATTTGCTTCACCGTGTTGTAGCAGGAGACGTGCTCACACAAAAGTTTACAATTATTGCGGGAACAACGCAGCAGAAAATCGGTCAAGATCTGATGAAGGCTGCTTATCTGAATTATCACTCTGAGGACTGGAATTTAATTCGAGGTAATTATGCTAATGCTGAAGGATTATTGCTTGCAGATACCTATCAATATCAGGGTGGAAGTGACAGCAAAAGCCTATTAGAACACGCTCATCGTAATTTAGTTAATTATTTAAATCAAACTTGGGCTAATCGAGCCCCTAATTTGCCTTATAAAACACCTTATGAGCTGCTGACAGCGGCATCTATTATTGAAAAAGAAACGGCGATTGCACAAGAGCGTAAGCTGATTTCTGGGGTTATGGTCAATCGATTAAATAAAAAAATGCCTTTGCAGATGGATCCAACGATCATTTATGGTTTAGGAGCGGCATATACTGGAAAACTGACTCACAATGATTTGCAAATCAACTCTCCATATAATTCGTACCATAATAGATGGTTGCCACCAACGCCTATTGCGATGGTGGGTCAGGAGTCTTTAGATGCTGCGGCTCATCCGCAATTGTCCAATTATTTATATTTTGTGGCAAAAGGCGATGGAACGCATCAATTTTCAGAAACTTATAAACAACAGAAGCAGGCTATTAATCAATATAAACGAAAGGATCTTTAATGTCATTTTTAACTGGAAAGTTAATTGTTATTGAAGGATTGGAAGGCGCGGGAAAATCTACTGCAGTGAATACGGTTGTGGCGTTATTGGCTAAGAAGCAGATTAAAACAATTACTACTCGCGAACCAGGAGGCACTCCAATTGGAGAGGCTTTACGTCATTTGATTAAGAATCCTGAATATAAAGATGTTTTAGATGATCGAAGTGAGTTATTGTTGCTTTATACGGCGAGAATTCAACTTCTTGAGCAAGTCATTAAACCCGCGCTAAATCAAGGTATCTGGGTTATAGCGGATCGATTTGAACTGTCAACTCGTGCGTATCAAGGTGGAGGACGTGGCTTAGATGAAGAGATGATCAATCATCTGTCCTCATTTTCACTGAATGGTTTTAAACCGGACCTGACTTTATATTTGGATATTAGCCCTGAAGAAGGCATGAAACGAGTTAAGTCTCGTGGAGAATTTGACCGCATCGAACAGCAATCAATCGACTTTTTTCATCGTGTTCATGAAGAGTACATGCATCATATTGAATTGAGTACTAACGTAGTGGTAATTAATGCGAGACTGCCGCTGCCTGAGGTGCAAAACGCCATTGAAAACGCAGGAAGTCAATTTATAGAGCATCAAGATGAGCGAGTGTAACCCTTCAGGCGCAGGCAAGAAGAAGTATCCTAAACAATGGTGTCAGATTCAATCTGCCTGGGGCAGTGGACGTATGCCTCAAGCAATGATGTTTGTCGGTTCATTCGATGCTGCCTATACTGATTTTGTCACTCATTTTAAACAGTTGCTTTTTTGCAATAAAAAGGGTGCTGAACCTTGTCGTGAATGTACTTCCTGTCAAATGGTTCTGCGTGATGAACATCCGGATGTAATCTTGGTTAAACCCGAAAAAAATGGTGGGCCGATTAAAATTGATCAAATAAGAGCATTACAAAACGATGTTTATTTGACACCACAATGCGCGCAACATCATTTAATTGTCATTGAATCTGCTGATCGGATGAATACTGCTGCCGCGAATTCATTATTGAAAATTTTAGAAGAACCAACTCAACACACAGTTTTTTTGCTTTTGGCAAGGCAGATAAGCACTGTGCTACCAACGGTACTTAGTCGATGTCAAATTGTTCGTTTTTCATCGTCTGATTATTTATCTTCAATGAATCTGCTGGGGTTAGTGAACGATTATCCAGAGGATTCCGGGCAGGCTTTAATTGCCCAACAGTCGGAGCTTATTTTAGATGGGTTAATTGCTGTAATCGAAAATAAAGAACATCCTTGTGCTGTTGCTGCTCAATGGAGTCAGTTTGAGATTGGCTTTTTGCTTTGGTTTTTGTATTTAGTCTATGCGCAATTGCAGTTGATGCAGATTAATTCATCTGTTTCTGATGATATCGATCTGAAACAATTAACTCTTTTAGCGTCTTTATTGAGTCCTATCATGATTTTTACGCAAATTGATAAGATAAATACATTACAACGAAAATTAAGCCATAATATAAATGTAAATCAAACTTTGGCACTGGAAGATTTATTATTATCATTGCAAAACAACATTCCTAGAATGGATTAGAGGGGATTACAGGAGTCCAGGATGGAAAAAACACAACAAATAATCTGTTCTTTTGTTAACAAAGTATCTCTTTTTGCGGCGTATATGCCGTTCATTAAAGGTGGTTGACTGTTCATTCGGACAAGTAATAATTATCAGTTTGGTACGGTTGTGAAGTGATCGATAAAATTAATGGACGAAGACGAAGTGATTGAGGTTGATGGTAAAGTAATTTGGATTACGCCGAATGGCGCTCAAGGCAATAAAGTACCTGGAATAGGAGTACAATTCCTGGGAGATAACAGTCGTTATTTATGTAATAAAATAGAGACGTATTTAGCTGGGATGTTAAAATCGACTCAACCTACAGATAAAATTTAAGATGAATGTATTAAATCCCATGAAACACAAAATTTTTGAGGTTACTCATGCTTGTTGATTCGCACTGCCACTTGAATTTTTTAGATCTTACTGATTTTAACAATGATATGGCTCAGGTCATAGCACAAGCAAAAGCAAATAATGTCCAACGTTTTTTATGTGTTTGTGTTGACTTGAATGATTATCCACAGCTTGAAAAATTAGCCGCTGAATATCACGATATCAATATCTCTGTAGGTGTGCATCCTGATAATGAAATGGAATTTCCAGTCACGTCAAAGATATTAAGTGATTTGGCAGCAAACCCGGCATGTATTGCTATAGGCGAAACTGGACTGGATTATTATCGAACGCATACCGAGGAAGCACGTGCAGTACAACGCCATCGGTTTAGAGAACATATAAAGGCTGCTTTAAATACTGCAAAACCCTTAATTATTCATACTCGACAAGCTGCAGACGACACAATCGCGCTCATGGCAGAAGAAAATGCCCAGCACATTGGTGGGGTAATGCATTGTTTCACAGAAAGTCTGGATGTTGCACGCAAAGCCATGGATTTAAATTTTTATATTTCTTTTTCCGGAATTGTTACTTTTAAAAATGCTACCGCACTTCAAGAGGTTGCACGTGAGATTCCCTTAGACAGAATGCTTATTGAAACCGATTCTCCATATCTTGCTCCAGTTCCTTATCGAGGCAAACAAAACCATCCTGCACTGGTGAAACAGGTGGCAGAAGCCATCGCATCGCTTCGTGGAATGGATTATGAGGAAATAGCTGAAATTACTACGAATAACTTTTATACTTGCTTTAAACTCAAGTCTGTTTAGACAACTCATTGTTTTCATGATATTAATAAGCAGGCTACACCGAGTTATTGATTGAGGATTATTTAATGACTTTATACATAGGATTGATGTCTGGAACCAGTATGGATGGCATCGATGTTGCCATTGTTGATGTATCTAAAAATGCATTGATTTATGGAATCACTAAAAAATACAGTGATGATGTTAAAAGACGCTTGGATAATCTGCTTATGGGTTTTGAGTTAAGCTTGGCTTCCATTTGTCAACTGAATACCTTAATTGGAAGAGCGTTTGCTGCTGCAACAAATGATTTATTGCACCAGGTAAAACTGTCGCCAGGTGATATTCGTGCTATAGGTAGTCATGGTCAAACAGTATGTCACAATACTCAAAGTTCTATTCCTTATACGCTGCAGCTAGGTTGTGCACATACGATTTCAACGTTAACGGGAATTACTGTTGTTGCTGATTTTAGGACTCGTGATTTAATAAACGGCGGAGAAGGTGCACCATTCGCACCTCTTTATCATCAAGCGCTATTTCGGGATGAAAATAAAAATACAGCTGTAGTAAATGTCGGTGGAATTACAAATATTACATTTCTTAATGTTGGTGAAGAGGTTAAAGGCTGGGATGTAGGACCAGGAAATTGTTTGATGGATGCCTGGATTATGAAACATCAAGGCAAATCATTCGATGCTGATGGTTCTTGGGCTGCGCAAGGTGAGGTGATTGAGTCTTTATGTGAGTCCTTACTTGCTGATTCATTTTTTTCTCTTCCAGCACCTAAAAGTATTGGCAAGGAATATTTTTCGTTATCTTGGCTGGAACAGCATTTGCAAAAGGAATACCAGCCTGTTGATATCCAAAAGACCTTACTAAAATTTACTGCAAAAACGATTGCTGACGCTATTCTGAATGAAAAGAAGCCGATTGAAATACTGTACTTATGTGGTGGCGGCACACACAATCGTGCATTAATGCATACGCTGACTCAATTACTCCCTGAGACTGGCGTGAAAAGTGTTGCCGATGTCGGGGTGAGTCCCGATTATTTGGAGGCAATGATGTTTGCTTGGCTCGCAGCGCAAACAATCAACACCATTCCAGTGGATTTAAGAACAATCACAGGGTCACAACGTCCGGCGATTTTGGGGGCTATCTATCCCATAACTAAATAATGATATTGACAAACTAAAGATCGATAAGATTTAATGAGGAATTTCAAACGGAGTGACCTTAAATTGAGCTCGTATTGCACTGAAAGAACAA
The DNA here is from genome assembly GCA_051657005.1 of Legionella sp. Lineage (GTDB taxonomy): Bacteria > Pseudomonadota > Gammaproteobacteria > Legionellales > Legionellaceae > Legionella. Next base: position 32,252 of record JBOFJV010000052.1, read on the forward strand.
ATCAAGGGACAAGCACTAGCCTTGCAGCTGCTTATTTTATATTTTTTTTAGCAGCATCATTTTATTTATATGAATTTATTTTGCAAGTAGCGCCCAGTGTTATGGCTGAGTCCATGATGAAGACTTTTGGTGTTACAGGCGAGGGGTTTGGTTTTATTTCTGCTTTTTATTTTTATGCGTACGCACCAATGCAACTCCCGGCAGGGGTTTTATACGATCGCTATGGACCGCGTAAGTTAATGACTTTTGCAATTATTCTATGTGCGTTAGGTTCGGCGTTCTTTGCTGCAACGGACAGTGTATTTACTTCTTGTATTGGTAGATTTCTGATTGGAATTGGATCTGCATTTTCTTTTATTGGTGTTTTGGTTCTTTTATCACGATGGTTTCCTCCGTATTACTTCGCTATTTTGGCTGGGGTTGCTCAGTTAATGAGTTCAGTAGGCGCAATCTTTGGTGAAATGCCTTTGGCTTATCTCATCGAAGGTGTTGGCTGGCGTAACGCAAGCTTTATTCTATCGGTTGTTGGTTTTATCCTGGCAGTATTTTTCTGGATCTATATTCGTGATTACCCTCATCAGCAAAATCAAACCATCCCTGAGCACTACCTTCTGGATGAATGGAAGCGACTTGTTGCGGTATGTAAACATGGCTATACGTGGATTATCGGTGGATATGTATTTGCGATTTGGACACCAATAGCTGTTTTTGCAGCCCTTTGGGGTGTCCCATTTTTACAAGAAAAATATCAAATTAGTGTGGTTGCAGCGTCAGGTCTGTGCAGCATGATTTGGATTGGTATTGGTGTGGGTAGTCCAGTACTTGGATGGTTTAGTGATCGCATCCAAAGTCGGCGTATTGCTTTAATCATCAGCGCTGCTTTAGGTTTGTTTGCAACGCTGATATTACTGTATTTACCAGGTTTATCTTATGGTTGGGCACCGTTGATTCTTTTTGTATTGGGATTGGGTGCTGGAGGACAGACAGTGAGTTTTGCTGTAGTCAAAGAAAACAATACGCCGGAGTTAGTTGGTACAGCCTCTGGTTTTAATAATCTCTCCGTTTTAATCGGTGGAGCAATATTTCAACCGTTAGTTGGTTACATATTACAACACACACAATCAGGACATCTGGTTAATGGCGTGCATGTTTATAGTGTTGCAAGTTACCAAATCGCTTTAACGGTTATGCCAATATGCTTTTTTGCAAGTTTGGTGATTGCAAGTTTCGCGCTAAAAGAATCACATCCAGCACGTCAAAAGTAAGTAAAAGATCACCGAGATGCAAATTCCATCTTTGTGAACACTTAATGGCAAGAAATGGCACTGACTCGTAGCCTGGGTGCAGCGAAGCGGAACCCTGGTTTATTGACTACGAATCATGTATTCTCAGTATTTTCATCTTTTGAAGAGAAAAATGCGAATGCCGTAAAAATGAAAAAAAGCAGCACTACAGCATTGCAGTAAAGGCCAAAATGAAGGTTATTGTGGTGCTTATAAAATAGATTGCCAATTTCTGTTCCTAGTGCGCCGATTACCATAACCCCAAAACTCACCAATGCAGATGCAGTACCTTTGCTTACTGTGGTCACAAAAAGGCAAAATCGATTTAGAGGAGCATTAATTACACTCAGTGCAAAGATGTAAATAATTGTTCCGGGCAGTAAGTAGTAATATGCGTTCCCGTACAAATATGGGAGTAATGAGGTTAAAACGCTACCCACTGCCATGATGATGCAGCCTAGAAAAACGATCGGCTTGATCTCATATTTATAAGTTAATTTGTGTAAAAACCAATTTCCAAGTATGGTTGCTCCAAATACAGGTAGTTGCCAAAGGCCATATTGGATTACTGTAAGCTTTGCTTCAACAATAAAAATAATCGGTGCTAAAGCAATCCAGGCTATGCAGGGGATCCCAACAGTAGCTGCAGCCAAGGTTCCCAGGCAAAATGCTTTATTAGTAAATAAGTTTTTGTAGTTTTTTAATACGATGTTCACAGAAAATTTTGTTCTGGGAATAATTTCTCCATCGCGCTTCATTTGGCCTATGGGTTCAGGCATATAGCGCCATAATCCCCATAAAGCAACAAGTGCTCCTACAGCAATGGTGATAAAAATATAACGCCAAGACGTATAATGTATGACTATAGCGCCAATTAATGGACCTAACAATGGCGCCAGAATAGCGACATTAGCCATGATGGATATGAGTCGAATAGCATCCATTTCTTCAAAAATTTCCTGAATTGTGGCATAGCCGATGACGCCAATAAAACACAGTCCCATCCCTTGGAAAAAGCGTGCAATTAAAAATTGATTCATTGAGTTAGAACAGGCAATAAATAGTGTAAAAATAAAAAACAAAATGGCACCAAGAATCATCATCGGCCGACGCCCATAGGTGTCGGACAGTGGGCCCAAAATGATTTGTAAGCTAGCACCACCAAGGATATAAACACTTAATGAGGTTGCTACTGCGGATTCAGGAGCATGAAAAGACTGAACGACATGAACCATGCCTGGCATGATCATATCATTGGCAATGTAAGTTAAAAATTCATACATCACAAAAAAACAAGCAAAAGTTAGGGCCTGCTTTTTAGTGATTGGGATAATAGGTACACTCATATGATGAGCCTTTTATTTACTATTGATTCAAATTGTATTGTCTTGTAATTTAATGGCTAAATTTTGTATAATGCGTCGATATTCTCTTTTGTGAAACTATGGCTCTTTCCCATTTAAGGGGGCAGCTCTAATCACCCACAGAGCACCTTAACACGCACTCTGTAATTTTCAAAATTTCTAAAACCATAAGCTCTTCGCTGAATGAGTTTCATTTTACGATGAAACCCTTCTGTGATTCCATTTGATTTACTAAACCGCCACATTCTGGCGACTTCA
>JBOFJV010000053.1:0-7937 GCA_051657005.1 Legionella sp.
CTTACAACTTCCTTTGCCTACGCTTAACCATACGCGTTACCACATACAGCCCAAGGATAAGTACGAAATGCGCTCGGTCGCGCTTTCCCGGTAGCACTTTCAGCTACTAGCGGTCGTGCACTTTCGTGGCGCACTTTGATGATTTTTGCAATTCTCTAGCTTTGAGCTTCAAATAAGCCTTCAGATCGCTAATGTCAGCACCGGCTGTTGTTTTATCATTGCCGATGAACTCCGGACGCGCAACAAACTCATTAATTGCATAATAAATCCATTCCTGACCATAGCCGACTCCTGAACCATCTGCCGTAGCAAAACGATAAACAATACGATCATCTAAAATGGTGTAATCTGATTCATTAATGACTAAAGACACCACCGTGTCGGGAGTTTCTACCACTTTCCCAGTTACTTTTGTTTTTGCAAAAAACAAGGAGAGTTGCGCAAAAGTACTGAAGTTAATTCCATCCTTTTGAAAATCATCAACAGAGGATGAAGAACTGATCGGTTTTTCGGAATAAGGTATTCCCAATACTTTTAAGAATGGCCCGTAATTGGCGATATCACGTTTTGCATCAACAAGAGAAGATGTAGTGAGATCAACGCGATCGGAATCAAGCCATAGCAACGCAGCCTTCATCGAGTCGGTCAAACTTTTACCATGTCATGTATCGATGTTGGAAATGAAATCCCCTTGATGCATCATGCCATCAATCAACGCAATCATTTTCGTTGAGGAAGGAAACTCTCCCGTACTGCGATACATTGCTTCACGCATCAAGCCTAACGCCAATAAGCGGTTTTGGAAGGGTGTTAATCCAGCGATTTTTTTCGCTTTAAGATCGGCAAAAAACGATTTGATTTCAGCGTTCGTTAACTCTTTTGCTGACTTATTGTAATAAGCAGGTACATTCTCACCTATGGCATGAACGAATCAAAACGCTTCCATCAATTGCTTGCGATGTTGATAGGTATAGCGACTGTCGTTAAGCAAATCTTTGGATTGATTGATGACGCGCTCTACTTCTGCGCGCGAAAATTGCTGCTTCAGATCACGCTCGCCAAATGGTGCTTTTGCAAACTCCAATAAGAAGGCTTTAAACTCATTGGTCCTGTCTGATTTTTTAAGCGCATTCAATAAACAATCCGCACTCACCGGTGTGGTGTCACAAAATGCATGTAAAAGGTCTAATTCTTCAACAGACAAGGTCCTAAGTAATGTCGTGAGCTCTTTGTAATCAACTTCTTTCTTTTGCGTTTTATTTACCAGATTCAGTGCATGTCCTTTACTTAAAATTTCCACGATTTTCTGCTGATTTTCTTTTTCAAAATTCGCGAGCTCTTTTAATAGGGAATCTAATTTTTTAGTCTGGCTTAAATGAAGCAAAAATGTACTTAACTTGTCACGATTCTTTTCTACTTTTTCACTAAGATTTAATATTTGGGTGATTTGCTTGTAGGTTAACTCGGAATGAGTCATCAACAACTCAAGCACTGGGTCTTTATTGTCTTTATCAAAAACCGTAACCATCTTCGCCATAATCAGATTAAAATCTTTAGCATCCTGATTAGTAATCACCAATTTACTGAATGCATCAAGATATTCTGAAGGGAAGTAACTGTTATTCAGTGCTGTTAACAGATTGAGAAGGACTACCACACGTTCTTTTTTACCAATAAAACGCGGGTCAGCAAAAATGGTATGCAACAAAGAGAGGTAATTGCTTTGCGGAATCGCCGTTAATAGCGACAGCACGCTGAATAACGTTTCATAATCAAATTTGGAAAAATCCACGCCTGTAAACAAAGTAACGAACTCTTGTTCATGTTCAAGCACATACGGATTTTTCATAATTTTTCGGAATAAATCCGCTATTTTCTCTGCTTCACCAGCAATCAGATTTACTTTTGCAAAATCACCGTAATCTTGAAAATCAGCTAAATGCTCTATCTTTTCAGCAATCACTTTTAACAACCATTGCGCTTCGGGCATACCAAACGCGGATGAGATTGAAAGTTCTTTTGTTGTTTTTAAAATTCGACTCAAATACATCTTTGAAGTAATGGATAATAATGTCCCTGCCTCGCTCCATGCTTTTTGCAATCTGACTTGTAATTCAGCAATCGACATTGAAGCCAATTCGGCATATTGTGTTGAAGAAGCTTCACCATTTTCCTCAAGCTCAATGGCATTGTCCTCTTTTTGCGACACGTTATGTTCTGCTCCTTCCAATTGGATAATCAGGGAAATCATAATTCCTTTTAAGTCGGCATTATCCTTGGTAAAAATTTCAGGCAATTCAGCCCCTACGGTGAATTTGCCTTCACGCAGAATGGCATCAACCGATTTACCATCAAAAGCGGGAAGCTCCGCGATTTTCGGACACGCATCAAGAAATTGTTTGAACGTAAAATAAGTTTTCTAATTAATCATTACCTGAATTGCGTAATGCAAATTATTCGGCTGTTCTTTAGTGGCTGCTTCATGCAAATAATGTTTTACTTGTTTCATATTGCTCAAAATCATTTTAGGCAGTGGCGCGTCCATATTTGCCACTTTAAGACGATCGTGGTAATAAACTTCGTCACGGATACTGTTGATTAACCACGAGAAAAGCAATAAAGCATCATGATACGTAGCGGCAATGATGGGATCTTCAGCTAAATATTCAGCTGGATCTAAAGCATAGAGAAATGGCCATTTGGGATTGGAATGTTTCGAACGGAAATCAAATAATTTAAATGCAGCAAACTTATTTTGCTCTAATTGCGTTAATAATTTTTTAATGCACTCTTCTTTACTCAGACGAAGTCCTTCAAATTCGGCAGAATTCATGCCTGAAATGGATTCAAAAAGCATAAAACCTTCGGTTTGATTTAACTTAATATCCAGTTTGTAGAGTTTGGTTAAAAGCGCAATGGCGTTATTAATGACTTCCTTATGAATTGCAGCACGATTTAAAGAATTGAACATGGGTGCTATAGGCTGACTCTCATCTAATCGCTCATGCGACACAAAAAACATTGCCCCCAATAATTCGCCTGAGAAATTAACCTCGCCCCAAAATTGTGATTTAAATTGAGTAAATTGTTCAACTAGTGAACTCACCATGATTCCTGCGGTTTGAGTTACAATGAAGCGAAAACACGCAGAGTAATACTCTTCCCTTGATGGAGCTTTCGGTCGTTCTGCAAAAAGCAACTCCATGCTGCCATCAAGCTTTTTAAAATAAAAGTGATAGGGAGGCACAAATTTTCTATGCGTAAATGGAATGGCATCTCCAGCACTTTTCAATTGCTCTAAATTTAAAGGCTGTGGTAATTATTTGGAGGAGTCAACCAGCCAAAATTGTTTTGGCTCGTCCCCCTCGTACATAGCCCAATCTGAATATTTGGTATATTTCTGTGCTTCAGCAAATGGCTCAGCCAGCTCTTCCAACTCAACGCGGTATAATTTAAAATTTTTATTAAATTGCTGTGGATCTTGCTCTTCTGCGTTGTATTCAAATTTCATTTCCGCAGCAACTGCTTTAAAGTCCTCAAATCTTGATGCATAGTACGCACCGTAATTATCTAAGGTAATGCCATTTAATAATTTAAATTGATCCTTGAGGCTGCGGGCATTTTTCAAAATAAACAACATACGTTCCATGGATACAACCGGATTTCCTCCCGTCGTAGTCGTCCATTGCGCACTATTAATGCCTGCAACAAGCACTTTTTGTTCACCACAAAGAATATTGAGCTCATTCCAAAACGTATCAAATGCGGCGACGGTTTTGCTTAAATCATGGCATGAAGAACCTGTTTTTTGTAAAAAGGTTTTAAAACATTTCAGTTTTTCATCATCGTAGCGGCTGATTCGCTCAAGGCTGCTAAAGAACGATTTATTGTCATAAAAATGCTCCCACTGTGGGAAATGCGCCAAATAATTTTCTAATCAAAAGTGCAGTAATTCAGGTTGGGCGTTGGCCGTAGTGGTTAATTCATTAAAAAACGTATTAATTCCATTATCGCCACGTTTAATCCACATATTAATCAATTGCTTTAAGCTACCCACAGCATGTCCCGGAAAACCAAAATACTTAAGGAGCTCGGGGGCAACCTGAGCGAAATTCGATAACCATTGTGGCATACTCCCATCTTCATAAAATGGAATTGCATAAATAGGTTCACATTCAATATCCAATTACACCGGGGTAAATGGATTGGTTTGTTCATTTTCCAAATGGGCATCAAAATCCAAAACAAACTCGACTGCTTTAGTTTGTTTCAGGATAAAACCACTCGGTAAGTTCTCTTTATTTAAGGTAACGAATTAGGGTACATGTGTCGCCAAGTGTTTGGCAGCATCTGGAGAGAGGTATTTAATGGCTTGGGGAAGATTCGCAAACAGTTCCTGTTTTAATAAAGCATATAAGGAATCGGTAAGTTGATCATCTCCCGTATGTTGTCTTACTTTATTTTTATAAAGTGGCGCTGTAAATTCCGCAAAACCCAGCAATTTACCGCCATACTCTTGAATTTCATGCAATTCCAGATTCGCCTGCACCTCAACCACTTCTTGATGTTGCTGTACCAGTTGTTGTTAGACCGTTTCAACGTGTTGCACTTCTAAAGGGATGTATTGCTCAAAACGGTCATCTGCTGTTTTTTTCTTTTTAATCAATTCCTTAAGCTTAATTTTTTTCGCCATAGGATCAGTTGGATCAAGTGGGCGTCTGCGTGTGCTTGCCGTGATCCATTCAGCATCACTGGCTTCATTGTTTCTTTTTTGGATGTTTGCAATTACCGTGCGTAGAAAATCTGGCGATTCTAAATCGCCTGGTATGATACCGTGTTCGCCCAGTTGACGAATTTGTAATGGATAAGAAACCTCTGGTGCAATTTGTGTTGTTAAAACATCGAGAATTTCATGGCGCGAATCCTGGATTTATTGCTCAGCAAAAACCAATTCAACCCCAGAAATTAAAGTTCCGTTTAATTGGCTCAGAATTTATAAAAATTGCTTGTTTTTCAGTGTATTCAGATCGACGTGCAGTGACAATTTGGCAAAAGGAAATGGTTTGTGGTTGGTAATGAACTCGCCCAATTGGGTCCACTCAACTTCATCAAGAATCTTATGCACTTTTAAATGCAGCTTCTCATCGTTGTCTTCAATTAATCGAAACAGTTGGGTATTTAATGGTGACGTTTCCGTAGAGTGTATTTGCACTATTTTCAACATAAGATCAATTTCCTAAAGCTAAAATAAGACTCATGTGATAGCATCACTGTATATATTATTTACAGTTATTGCACTAATTTCTTCATTTTTATATTCTTTGTTGTGCAAACAAGGTGAATGCGATGGTGGCTCCATCACATGAAAATAGGCGCTATTGGATTTGCTTACTCAAATCAATGCGGATGACGAATGATATTAAGTAAAGCAACGGCATTGTTGTGCTCCATTTCTTTTGAAGAAAACAACAAGGTCACCGTTTCTTGTCTTGCTTTTTCTTTAATGGTATCAAGCAAATCGTGTTTCTCTTCCAACTCTTTCGCATAGCGTTTTTGAAATTCTGGCCATTTTTCTGATTCATGATTAAACCATTTACGTAACGAATCACTGGGCGCAATTTCCTTGAGCCACAAATCAATATCAGCATCTTCTTTTTTAACACCACGTGGCCATAATCTATCGACTAAAATGCGATATCCATCCGATTTTTTGTGTGCTTCATAAATACGTTTGATTTCAATTGGTTGCATTATATTACTCCTTTTTCATGTAATTTTTGTAATAACAAATGGAAGTAAACAAAACCGGCATAGGGGGACCACGAAGCAGTTAGATCCGCGACTTTTTTATAATCAGGCTTTACCTCAAGATGCAGTAACTTTTGTAAATTATTTTGAGCCACGACATCATCACCTGGTAAAATTTCAATCCGTCCCAAACCTCGAAGTAACACATATTCGGCAGTCCAACGTCATACGCCTTTAAATTGACGTAAAAAATGCATCACCGATTCATTGGTTTGGCTTTCCAGATGTGAAAAAACAGCCTGGTCTTGTTGTATTGCTGAAGCCAAACGAATCAGAGCCTCACCTTTATGGGTGCTGTACCCTATTCCCTTTAATTCAGAAAGAGAACATTCACTGACAACATCAGCCCCTGGAAACGCATAAAACACTTCGTTTTGCTCTCGAATACTGCGCCCAAAATGCTGAATGAACCGATTTTGAATGTGCAAGCCCGCATCAAGTGATATTTGTTGGCAGGAAACTGCATTAACCAAGGCTTCAAAAAGAGAGGGAAATCGAGGCGGTTTGAGTCCTAAAAATTGAGTTACCAATGGATTAAATTGCGCATCGTTTGTCGCCATATGATAGAAATTGCGAAAATCATGTTTTAAAGCAAACATCATTTCAAGGAAAGCCGTTATCTTGGCTTGAGTGGTGTTATCTATAGACTCATTTGTTGTGACCAAAATCTCTGGATTATGGAGGTCTTTGAGTTGTACAACCATCACGTTAACTGGTTTGTTTTCTATAACAAACACGCGCGAATAACATCGGCCATCACAGCGATCCATAATGTTTTTAGTTCTGCGACGCAATGCCAAATCAGTATAATCCAAACGAAATGGCGGAAGAGGAATTAAACGAAAGGAGTGATTCACATTCATCTAATTGCTCGTATTCTGCGCTAATGATGAGCGTGATGCATCGAGAAACACATACTTGCTCTCCTATTCAAGTATCTGGCAAATATCATCCACTACCTTTCAGTATGGCAACGAAATCCAATTATTCCAATTCAGCTCAGCACAAGGTCTGGCAACAAATTTACCGACAAAATCCTCGCAGCCAAAGCACTGCTCTACGTTGCCAAACCGTGCTAAAGAGCAGGAGAAAAACACTCTTCCATTTGCGCGTATTCAGTGAGCGTCTTGGCTTCGTCGCTAAATAAAACACACTCTCAATAAGAGCTGTGCGTTAATTTATTCAGCGCCATAATGGATAACATGAAGGGCGAGAGAATTGTTCATGCCGTTACTCCCGCAGAAAAGACCGTACCTGTAATCGTGATGGCATAAAGAGCAATGCAGGCTAAAACCAATAAAACACCGATAAAAACATCGCGTTTAATTATTTTTCGCATTTCATAATCGCCCTGGCTGACCAAATGCACCAAACGATGAACTGCGTCGTGATCGCCTGGGTTAAGCACGATTTGATCTGCTGCCTCAATGCATTCACGCAATTTTTTAATTAGTTTCGCGGAAGGTTTTGCATCACGCAACAGATCAAGCGCTAAATCCTCACCATGACGTAATACAGCGAACGCTTGTGCATGGCACCAATGAATTTGATGCGGTGCTTAAGTGAGTCCGTAATTGCTCCAGAACACTCAATCAATCACGAACATCATCGTTCTTTTGGAATGTCTTGTGGTATAAATCGTCACGTAATTCTTTTCTGCGCTGAGTGTTATCTTGAATCTGGTCCCAATCACTCGCTTCGCTTTTATTGCGATTTGCTTTAGCCAAAACACCCAGATACTCTGCAAAAAGAGTATTTTTGACTTCGCTGTCTGCATAATAACGTAATTGCCCAATGCCCACACCAACACTACCCACTTCAGCAGCAATCGTCCAAAAGCTAACCTCCAAACTGGCGCTTTGAAGGAATACGGCCTCAGCGACTGCAAGAGCAAGTAATACCGTTGAAACAAGAATGTGAATGATGGCGTAACTGGTGCGCTCAGTATCCATGGAAGAGCGTTTGTAATCGCTTTCAATGATCAAGTGTTCTAATTTTAAGACAGGTAAACCACTAGTTTGACTAGTGAGACTCTCAAGTCTTAGCCTTAAGATTTAGTGACGATGATGTCAAAATACAGCTGTGGACTTGACGGTTTCACAGGAGAGTAATTATGACAACATCATCGT
>JBOFJV010000054.1:0-4485 GCA_051657005.1 Legionella sp.
CGCAAGTCGTTCGACTGGAATAAATTCGACCTATTCGTAAAGAAGCATCCACTACCAGATGCAAAAATAATACACCGATTGTTCTGATTGATAAGGTATGAGTATGTAATGAAATTGTCTTGAGCCCATTGCCTTAGTAGGGCACTATTGGTTATAAATGGGGGGTTGGCCAGGTGACTGGTTAACTCTACCAGCTAGGGCACGCAGTTTCTAACATCAAAAAGGTAATTCCAATTTGTCATTCAACAAATGCATTTGCACCTTAAATAAATGCTGAATTTGCGCCAAATTATCTTTATCCTCTGCCTCAAAACGGGCAACAAGGCAAGGCGTTGTATTCGATGCACGTAACAGTCCCCAACCTTTGTCGAACTCTACACGTAACCCATCGATCGAGATCAGACGTGCCTTGGGAAAATCAGCCTTTTCATTAAACTGTTGCATGAATTGAAACTTTTCATCATCAGCTATAGCGATTTTCAACTCAGGGGTATTCACACTATTGGGGATTAATTCAAATTGCTCACTGACTGTCATATCAGAAGCAGCAATGATTTCCAAAAGACGACACGCACTATACAATGCATCGTCAAATCCATACCAGCGATCTTTAAAAAACAAATGCCCGCTCATTTCACCAGCCAGCGCAGCATTTTCCTTTTTCATCACATTTTTTACTATGGAGTGGCCTGTGGGACACATTCTTGGTTTGCCACCGGCTTCTTTGATGACTGTTTCCAAATGACTGGAACATTTGACATCAAAAACGATCGTCGAGCCAGGAACGCGATGTAACAATTCACGGATATAAAGCATCATCAACCGATCAGGCCAAATAATTTCACCTTTATTGGTGATCAAACCCAATCGATCAGCATCCCCATCAAAAGCCAAACCAATATCCGCCTTATGAGTTGCGACTGCAGCTTTTAAATCAATCAAATTTAACTCAATTGTGGGATCAGGATGATGATTGGGAAAATGACCATCCACATCACAATAAAGAGGAATCACATCACATCCTAATTCTGTAAGTATTTGCGGGATGATAGGTCCTGCAATACCATTACCGCAATCGACGACCACTTTTAACTGGCGCTTGATTTGTATATCACTGCAGATGCGTTCTTTATAATGAGGAATAATGTCAAAAGACATATCAGTGCCTTGACCAACAACTATTTTTCCTTCATTCACCAAATCATAGAGTACATCAATATCTTCTTGCATTAAGGTTTTGCCGGCCAGTACCATTTTAATGCCGTTATAATTTGCAGGATTATGGCTGCCAGTGACCATTAATCCACAATCAATACTTTGAGTATGAATAGCAAAATACATTACTGGTGTTGCTACAGCGCCTAAATCAAGGACATGAATGCCACTGTCCAGTAAACCTTGTTTTAAAGCACTGGCCATCGCCAAGCTGGTTAAACGACCATCACGAGCTAAGAAAATTTGTGTGCGTTGTAAATCATGCAAATAACATGCAAGACTTAATCCAATACTGTAGAAGGAATCTTCATCCAATTCCTCCTCAATAATTCCTCGAATATCATATGCCCGAAAAACGCAACGAGGTACTTTCTTTTGTTGATATTTCATTTAGTGTCTCCCTGAACTACCAAAGCCGCCTTCCCCCCTTGAGCTTTCAGTAAAAGCATCTACAATTTCAAAAGCAGCTTGAACAACGGGAACAAAGACTAATTGAGCAATACGTTCGCCCGGATTCACAGTAAAATGCTCAATGCCTCGATTCCAACATGAGATTTTAAGTTCTCCTTGATAATCCGAATCAATTAAGCCCACCAAATTCCCCAAGACAATGCCATTTTTGTGGCCTAAGCCAGAACGCGGCAAAATCACTGCTGCTAAATTGGGATCAGCAATATAAATCGACAGCCCTGTCGGTAATAAAACAGTTTCTTGGGGGGCAATTTGAATCGGCTCATTAATGCATACACGCAAATCTAATCCTGCTGAACCATGCGTTGCATAAGCAGGCAAAGGAATGGTGTCACCTATACGTGCATCAAGAATTTTCAATTGAATCGCTTTGGTCATGATTGTTCCTCTTAGGGGGCGTGCCAGTTATGTTTTGCACGAACCTTTAAACTTAATGCGCCTCATTTTGCAGAGTTGCAGCCAGGATTGCAATAATTTGTCCTGCGAGTCGTGTTTTGTGGATTAAAGGCAATTCTATTTGTTTGTTTTTTGTAATTACAGTAACTTGATTGACCTCATTTTCAAAACCAAGCCCATCTCTCACTGAATTAGCAATAATCATATCGAGTTTTTTATGCTGCAATTTTTCGGTGGCATAACCCACAACATCAGTCGTTTCTGCAGCAAATCCAACAACATAAGACGCTAAAGCCGAATCGGCAACATGACTTAAAATATCAGGGTTTTTTGTCAATTTAAGCGTCAATACATCATGATTTTTTTTCTTCATTTTTTCAGACGCAGGCGACTCAACCCGATAATCAGCAACAGCAGCTGTTCCTATAAATATACCACTCCCAGGCACTTCTTCCATGACAGCATCCATCATCTCTTGTGCCGACCTGACCTTAATCAGCTTAATCCCATCTGAAACACTTAAGGAACTTGGACCACTAATCAATATCACTTGTGCCCCCGCCATTGCGGCAGCCTCAGCCAAAGCATAACCCATTTTACCGGAACTGTAATTGCTCAGATAACGTACAGGATCAATTGGCTCACGCGTAGGGCCCGCGGTAACAACCACCTTTTTACCGGCTAATAATTGATAAACATCATATAAGCGCAACGCAATAATAATTTGCTCCGGCTCGCTAACGCGTCCCAAACCATACTCACCACATGCTTGCGAACCATCTTCAGGCCCAACAAAAATCACACCTCGTTCTCGCAAGCGCTCACAATTTGCTTGCGTTGCCGGATTCGCCCACATGCTTCGATTCATGGCAGGACAAACAATCACAGGAACTTCGGCAACAAGATACAACGTAGAGAGTAAGTCATCTGCGATCCCTTGCGCCATCTTGGCAAGGCAATTTGCAGAAGCAGGAGCAATAACCAAAAAATCAGCCCACCGCGCCAACTCAATATGCCCCATAGCCCGTTCCGCCTGAACATCAAATAAATCCGTACGCGCCTCATTTCCCGATAACGCTTGCATCAATAACGGGCTAACAAACTCCTGCGCCGACTGGGTCATCACTACTTTGACTTCTGCGCCAACACGAGTTAACTCACGGATTAGATACGCTGATTTATAAGCAGCAACGCCCCCGCACACTCCAAGGAGAATTTTTTTCCCAATAAAATCTTGCATGATTAACCATTTTTGATAAGAATAGTCCCGATCAAAGCATAAACTTTGCAATAAAGGAATAGAAAATGGCAGTTGCCCAATCAACACGGCAGTTATACCTGCGTGAAAAATGACTCACGCAGGGCGCACAAAATCTTTCAGATACAGAATTACTCGCAATTTTTATCGGTTCTGGCAATGGGAAAAAATCCTGTGTGCAATTAGCATTTGATTTGCTCAAACAGATAGGCGATCTCCGTGCCGTTCTTAATGCAGACCAACACAGTTTCCAGCAAGTGCACGGACTAGGTAAAGTACGTTACTTTCAACTGCAAGCGGTTAAAGAAATATGTCGACGCAGTGATTTTATCCATCTGCAAAAAGAAACCAAGATCACCAGCAGCTAACAGACTTATACTTATTTGAAAAAGCGTTTACGTGATTATAAAAATGAAATCTTCGCCGCCTTATTTCTCGACAATCAACACCGAATTATCGCCTATGAGGAGCTGTTCTCTGGCACTATAAATACAGCAACGGTTTACTCAAGACCAATCGTAGAGAGCGTCTTACAACTTAACGCCGCGGCACTCATTCTTGCTCATAACCATCCTTCATGAATTTCTGATGCAAGCCCTCAGGATATTGCTGTAACAGAACGTATTTGCGAAGCGCTTGATTTAATTGACGTCAGGTTACTGGATCACCTCATCATTGGTGATAACGAAGTATATTCAATTGTTGCTGAAAGCAAATGGGTTTGTCATGACACACTCGATCATGAAGCAGAACATTCATTAAATACAATGAGTTAATGATTTTACGAAAGGAGCTACGAACAGCTGATGATAAAGAAAAAGCAGCGTACAGCAAATTTGAAAGTGAACTCCATAAAAAAACAGAACTCACTTCCAGCATGTAATCATTGCAAAAAACAAGAAAATCCTTCGTGACACACAGGATAACCAGCTTCGCTCAATTATTGTAGCCTGGGTGAAGCGCATAGCCGTCAGGCTAAGAACCAAATGCAATCAAAAATAGGTTGGGTTTTGAGGGATCCACACTTATTTTGCAAGTACGTTTTTAGCACAAAATCCGTCGTTGCGAGCCGTAGGCGAAGCAATCCAGTGCCATTAAAAAAGCTAATCAGCGCATCTGAAGCCCAAAAGGACGCTGGATTGCTT